>QIAK01000329.1:5525-8355 GCA_003225515.1 Acidobacteriota bacterium
ACCAGATGGCAACCGGCAAGCTGCCCTTCGCGGGCGCGACCTCAGCGGTCGTGTTTCACGCCATCCTTGAACTCGATCCCGTTTCCTCGCTGCAGTTGAATGCGATACTGCCGCCCAAGCTTCAGGAAATTCTCGAGAAGCTGCTCGAAAAAGATCGCGACCTGCGCTACCAGTCCGCGGCCGACCTGCGCGGAGATCTGAAGCGCTTGAAACGCGATGTCGAATCCGGACGCAAGAATCCTGCTGCTGCGGCGCAGGCAAGTGGCTCGGCGGCTCCCATTGCTGTCGCCTCAGGTTTTTCTCCGGCGCCGACCCCGCAGCCAAGTCCTTCGCAAAGTTCCCCGGCGATGGCCGCAGCGGGCCGGCACAAAGTGGGAACTGGCATCGCTGCTGTGCTCGGAGTCATAGTGCTGCTCGCCGCGGGGTATGGAGTTTACGCATTGCTGATGCGGCATCCCACGCGCCCGTTCCGCAATTTCACAGTCACGAAATTAACTGAGGAAGGCAAAGCCGCGCTGGTCGCGATTTCACCCGATGGTAAGTACATCCTCACCCTGATGATCGAAAATAACGGACTGACCAGCCTGTGGTTGCGGAACGTTCCAACCAACTCCGATCGAGTCCTATTACAACGGTCTCAAATTTTCGCCCGACGGAAATTACCTTTACTTTGTGCGCAGCGATCCCGCGAACGCGGACTTGCGCTTTTTGTACCGCGCAGCTGTGCTGGGGGGAACCCCTGAACGACTCGCCGAGGACGTCGATTCCAACATCACATTCTCGCCCGATGGCGCCAAGGTCGCGTTCATGCGCTACGACAATCCCGATCAGGGCAAGTACCAGCTGGTTGTGCACTCGCTGGATAGCGGCCAGGAAAGTGTATTAAGCAGCGGATCGAAAAGCCAGGCCTTGTACACCCCGGCTTGGTCGCTCGACGGAAAGACTATCATGTGCGCAATGAATCAGCCGGAAGGCGCGCTCACAGGATTGGTGACTGTCGATACGCGCACCGGCAAGCAGCATCTCGTTTTGAGTTCCGATTCAGCTCTGAGTTACCCGACATGGCTGCCTGACGAGACTGGGCTTCTGGTGCTCGAGGCTAGTCGCGCTTCCAATTTTACCCAGCAGCAGATTGCTTTCGTTGTATATCCGGAAGGAAAGTTCGACGCAGTCACTCGCGACACGAATTAAGCGAAGGGCGTTGGAACTTGTACGTAACGTCGGCAGTGAGCGGCGGGACGGATGCGCGGGCGGTCGCGCCGGCTACGGCCTTCACCAACTTCACGTGGACGCACGACGGACGGTTTATCCACGACAAGGACAACAAGCTGAATTGGGTGAATCCGGACAATGGGGACAAGGGCGCTTTCACGACGGAGCAGGGTTTTGTGAACGGCGATCCCTGGGAGTGTTCTGACAGGCACACTCTCGTCTTTCTTGGCGGAAAAGATAACGAGAGCGTCTGGCGCGCCGATATATCCGGAGGCGGTCTGAAGCAACTCACGCACGGAAAGCAGGACAACAATCCCGTTTGCGCCCCCGACTCGAAATCTGTGTATTACCTGGATGGAAGCACGGGCCACATTATGCAGGTGCCGATCGAAGGAGGCGCATCCCGAAAGGTTTCGGATCTGTCTATAACCGGGTCAGGGTTCTTCGATGTTTCTCCCGATGGCCGAACCATGGCGTTCGCCGTCATCGATCACGCCGCGGGACATGAAGAGAAGCTTGTACTGGCGGCGACGGATACGGGAGCGGTCCAGAGTCAGGTCGCATTCCAGCGGCCGCGAAAGGGCATCGTGCATTTTGCGCGCGACGGCAAGTCGGTGGTGTATCCCGTTCGCGAGAACAATGTCGATAACTTATGGCAGCAGCCGCTGGATGGCTCGCCGGGCAAGCAGCTGACTTCATTCAAGGCCGAGCACATTTGGGACTATCACTGGTCGCCGGACGGCAGCAAGCTGGCGCTGGTGCGTGGGCACACGGACTCTGACGTGGTGCTGATGCGCGACGCGCAGCCATAGCAGCGAAACTTCCAAAAACACTAAGGGCGGCCATTGCTGGCCGCCCCTGGTATCGGATTGTGGAGTGCGAAGCGGTTTTATGCGCCCTTGACGTTCTCAGCTTGCCAGCCTTTGGGGCCTTTGACCACGTCAAACTGCACTTGCTGACCTTCTTGCAGACTGCGGAAGCCGCTCGCCTGAATGGCGGAGAAATGTACGAAGACATCCTCACCGTTCTGGCGGCTGATGAAACCGTAGCCCTTGGCGTCGTTAAACCACTTCACTGTTCCTGTTTCCATGATGGTGCATGTTCCTTTGTGTTGAATGTAGCGCTGAAGCTTTCAGATTCTTCTGCAGGCAGGTCACACGCTGGGTTGAGCGGAGATGCATGTACTGCGAAGGAACTCTAAGAGTCAAACGCAGATAAATTGTAAAGAAAGTGCCCCAAAATAGCTACATATTTGCTGCATGGGATTTGTAAACCATTGATGCTGAGGATGTTATTGGTCATGGTTTTGCGGCGAAATTGGGTCCATATTGCGGTTGTTTAACCCGATGATTTGATGTGACTGAGATTCCTCGTTTCGCCTGAAAAACGGCTCCGCTCGGAATGACGTCCTCGATACGGTCGTTCGATAGATAGTCCTCGATAGAGAGTCCTGACGAGCATGGCAGACGAAGGTATCTGCTTGCGACCTTTCTGGAAACCATTCATCATCTACACATGCGTTTGCGGATTTTGCTGATTTCGTTGTTGTTCGCGGTTTCGGCTTGGGCTGGAATTGTCGACGACGTGCGCCGCTCTCTGGCGCAGAACAATTTTTCCG
>QIAK01000330.1:0-11324 GCA_003225515.1 Acidobacteriota bacterium
GGATCGATGCCCTCTCGTGGATGAATGAGGCCACTAAGACCGAAGCCAAGGCCAAACTTTCAACCCTGTATGTGGGGGTTGGATATCCGGAGACTTGGCATGATTACTCGAACTTTGAAGTGAAGGCAGATGATATTTTCGGCAACCTCTGGCGGGGCAATCTGGCTGAGTATCAGCGCGAGGTCGCGCGACTTGGCAAGGTGGTCGACAAGAAGGAATGGTCAATGACTCCGCAAACCGTGAACGCGGTGAATCTCCCGCTGCAAAACGCGCTTAACTTCCCTGCTGCGATCTTGCAGCCGCCATTCTTCGATCCTATGGCTCCTGCGGCAGCTAACTATGGCGCCATCGGCACAGTCATTGGGCATGAAATCAGCCATACCTTCGACACCGAGGGCAGCGCGTTCGATTCCAAGGGGAGAGTACGCAACTGGTGGACACCCGAGGACCTTAAGCATTTTGAGGCTGCCACGGCACAACTCGCCGCCCAATATGACACGTATGACACGTACAAGCCATTCCCGGACCTGTCACTCAACGGCAAGCAGACGCTGGGCGAGAATATTGCCGACGTGGCCGGCATCTCCGCGGCCTATGACGGCTATCACGAATCACTCGCAGGCAAGGCCGCGCCGATGCAGGATAATTTCTCCGGCGACCAGCAGTTTTTCATCGCCTTCGCGCAGAACTGGGGCTCGAAAACCCGCGAAGCCGCCCTGCGCCAGCAGGTCATGACCGATCCTCATGCACCCGGAGAGTATCGTGCCGACACCGTACGCAATATCGATGCGTGGTACGCAGCCTTCAATGTGCAGCCGGGAGAAAAACTATACCTCGCCCCGGGGGAACGGGTGCGCATCTGGTGATGCGTCCCTGATTATGGTGGAGCTCACCCTCAGGGGTCGCGGGACTGTGTTCCCTGCAACCACATGCATTTCAAGGGCTAAAATGCGCCGTGTGATCCTTATCACGCGCCGTTGTGACTCTGCGCATTGACTGGCCCGGCGCGGCGGGACTATCCTTGATATTGAAATTGAAATTCATTTTCAAAATCAAAGGTTACCGTTAATGCTACAAGCTTTTATTATCACTCTCCGCGAGGGGGTCGAAGCCGCCCTGATTGTAGGCATCACTCTGGCCTATCTGACCAAGATCGGCCGTCAGGAATTGCGCAAAACTGTGTATGCGGCGCTCGCGGCCGCTTTCCTGGGCAGCATTGGCGTCGCCATCGTTATCTCCCGCACGCACCTGAACGAAGACGTGTTCGAAGGCTGGATCATGCTGGTCGCCGCCTTTTTCGTCATCACAATGGTCATCTTCATGATGAAGACCGGGCGCAAGCTGAAAGGCGAACTCGAGGGCAAGGTCGGTCTGCTCGCGGGCAATGACGCATGGTTCGGGCTGTTCGCTTTCATTTTCCTGATGGTCTTGCGCGAAGGTGCCGAGACCGTTCTGATTCTCTCCGCCGTCTCGCTGAACTCGACAGAACTGATGAGTTTTCTGGGCACGCTGCTGGGCGTGGTGGCCTCCATTGCTTTTGGCGTGATGTTCGTCAAGGGCAGCGTGCGCATCAATCTGCAGAAGTTCTTCCGCATCACAACTGCGATCATGTTCCTGGTGGCGGCGCAGTTGATCATCTCCGGGCTGCATGAACTTTCGGAGAGCGGCGTGATTGCGTCCTCGAAGCGCGAGATGGCGATCATCGGGCCGATTGTCAGTAACGACTGGTTCTTCTTTGTGACGATTTTTGCGCTGGCGGCCCTGATGATCCTGTTCGAAGCCGCCTCGCCCGCCGAGCGACGTAAAGCAGCCTGGAGCGCCCGCCGCGAGCGCATGTGGATGATTTCCGTCCTCACCTTCTCGTTTGTCTTCATTGCTCTTATTACCGCCGAATTCGTTTATGCAAAGACGGTCAGCGGACTTTCGCCGGCAACTGCGGTCACGTTTGCCAATGGACGGGTGAGTATTCCGCTGGCCCAGGTTGCCGATGGTGACCTGCACCGCTATCAGGCGCAGGAGAACGGCACGGCGATCCGCTTCTGGCTTTATCAGAAGCCTGACGGCAAGGTTGCGACAGTGTTTGACGCTTGTGAGATCTGCGGATCGGTCGGGTTTTATAAGAGCGCCAACGGCGTGGTCTGCAAGAACTGCTCAGCGCCAATCAATCCGCAGTCGGTCGGGATGGCAGGGGGTTGCAATCCGGTGCCGCTGAAAGCGATACAGACCGCAGATGCGGTGATCATAGAGGAGGCGGACGTTGCGGCCGGCACTCGCATGTTCGCACAACAGTAAGCCATGTTCGTTCGCCTGGTTTACGAATCTTTCCGACGCCAGAAGCGGCGCAAGTTGCTGGCGGGCGCGGCCATTACTCTGGGCGTGACCGTAGCCACGGCCATGATTGCTGTGGCGACCGACATTGGAGACAAAATTAACCGCGAGTTGCGGACCATCGGCGCCAATCTGGTTGTCACTCCCCAGGAAGACTCGCTCGATGTCGAAATTGGCGGGGTAAATCTTAAGCCTCCTACCGACGGTGCATTCCTCAGCGAAGCCGACTTACCCAAAATCAAAGGAATTTTCTGGCACAACAACATTACCGGCTTCGCCCCCATGCTTCCGGTCCAGGCAGCGCTTGAGCAGGATGGGAAGCCGGAGGATGGAAGGCCGAAGGACGTCACCTTGCTCGGGACATATTTCGCGAAGCAGGTTTCCTTCGGCAAAGAGGAATTCACCACCGGCGTGCGATCGACGCATCCCTGGTGGAAGGTTTCCGGAGCGTGGCCGGATGACTCCTCGCAAAATGTTTTGATTGGGGAGCGGCTCGCCGGCAAATTAGGAAAGAGATCGGGGGATGAAATCGTGCTGGCCAGCAGGCATTTGCACGTGAGCGGGATTCTATCAACCGGCGGCGCCGAAGATGATGAAATCGTGGCGCCCCTTGCACTGGCACAGGACATTCTGGGAAGGCCCGGAGCGGTCCGGCGCGTTTACGTCAGCGCTCTGACCAAGCCGGAAGACGCGTTTGCGCGTCGCGATCCCAAGAGCTTGTCGGGAGCGATCTACGATCGGTGGTACTGCACGCCTTATCCGCAGGCGATTGCCTTTCAACTGGCCGAGGCCATACCGCACTCCCGTGCCGAGCAGATTCGGCAGGTTTCACAAAACGAAGGTGCGGTGCTCACTCGCATCGAAGGCCTGATCTTTCTGATTACGCTGGCGGCGCTATTTGCATCGGCTCTCGCGGTTTCCGCAGCGATGGCAACCACCATTTTTGAACGCCGCGCCGAGGTTGGCTTGATGAAGGCTTTGGGCGCCGGAAAGCTGGTGGTCGCTTCAATCTTCTTTGCCGAAGCCACGCTGCTAGCTCTGCTCGGCGGATTGGCGGGGTTTGTCGTGGGAGGCGAACTTGCGCGCCAGATTGGCCACTCGATTTTCAATTCGGAAATTTCGATTCCGCCAGTGTTGTTACCCGTGATCCTGGCGATCGCGGTGATGGTCACGTTTGCGGGGAGCGCGGCGGCAATTCGCAGAGCTGTCGGTCTCGATCCCGTATTCGCGCTGCGAGGCGAATTATGAGTGCGCCGAATTCAAATCCCGCGAGCAACCTGGCTGCGAGCCGGGCGCATGCGCCGCATACGTCAATGTTCCTGCGCATGCTGGTTCGGGCGGCGGTACTGCGGCGAGGCCGTGCCGTCTCGGCGCTGTTCGCCATGGCCGTCGCTGCGGCGGTGTCGACCGCCATGCTGAATCTTTACGTCGATGTGCAGGCCAAATTGCGGCGCGAGTTCCGCAATTACGGCGCGAATATCATCCTGGTAGGCAGAGATAGCGCTTCCCTGCCCTCGGATTCGCTTGCCCATGTGGATTCCGTTCTTGCAGGACGCGGAGTTGCGGCGCCGTTCGGATTGCTCGTGGCCCGCACCACTGACGGGCAGCCGATTGTCGTCGCGGGCACCGATTTTGATCGCGTTCGGCAACTGAACCGTTGGTGGTCGGTAAGCGCGTGGCCCCCGGAAATCTCCGCTTCGCGCGCACAAAATCCGCGGGAAATGGAGCACCCCGCCTTGATTGGCGTGCGCGCATTGCCGGCTGTGTCCCGCAAGAGTCAACCGTTCGATCTTAGCTTTCAGGGACGCACGTTACATGTCACTCCGGCCGGGACCGTGCAGACAGGTGCGGCCGAAGACAGCCGCATTTACATCTCGCTAGCTGATTTCACAGCGTGGACAGGGGTTCAGCCCTCTACGATTGAAGTTGCGGCTTCCGGCTCTCCCGAAGAAATTGCGGGCATCATGAACCAATTGACACAAACGATTACCGCTGCCGATGTTCGGCCCGTCCGGCAGATCATGGAAGGCGAAGCCCGCGTGCTGGGCAAGACGCGCTCAACACTTCTGGCCGCCGCGACGTTGATTATTTTGACCGCGGCCTTGTGCGTGCTTTCTACTTTGATGGGATGGGTCTTCGACCGGCGGCGCGATTTCGCCATCATGAAAGCTCTGGGCGCGTCCGGAAGACTGCTGAATGGCTTTTTCGCTGCAGAAGCTGCGGTTCTGGGAGCGACCGGCGCTGTGATCGGATTTCTGGTGGGTATCGGCATCGCGGCCTGGATCGGGCGGGTTAACTTTCACGCTGCCGTGGTGCCGCGTTTCAGCGTGCTCCCGATCGTGCTGGCTGGTAGCATGGCTGTGACTTTGCTGTCGGCGATCCTCCCGATCTCGCTGCTGCGGCGCGTGCAGCCGGCGGTGATTCTGAGGGGAGAGTGAAATGATTCAGATCAAAGACGTCACCAAACTCTACCCCGCCAAGGAATCGGGGAATGGTACGGGCAAGGATGCCAGCTCGATTCATGCGCTCGACCATATTTCGCTGCATGTCGCGCAGGGAGAATGGCTCTCAATCATGGGACCATCGGGCTCGGGGAAATCGACGCTGGTAAATTTGATTGGCTGCCTCGATCGGCCTTCCTCGGGCGAGATCTGGCTCGATGGGCAGAATGTCGCAGGCATTTCGTCCGCGGACCTGAACCGTGTGCGCGCTGAAAAAATTGGATTCATCTTCCAGCAATTCCACCTGATCCCCTTTCTCACTGCCGTGGAGAACGTCATGCTGGCGCAATACTTTCATAGCATGACCGACGAGAAAGAAGCGGTCGAGGCGCTCGCGCGCGTCGGCCTGGGCGATCGCGCTCATCATCTGCCATCGCAAATGTCCGGAGGAGAGCAGCAGCGCGTATGCATTGCCCGCGCGCTGATCAATGATCCCCGTATCATTTTGGCGGACGAGCCTACCGGAAATCTTGATGCCCAGAATGAAGAAATCGTATTGCGCCTGCTGCGCGAGTTTCACCAGCAGGGGCGCACCATCGTGATGGTGACGCACGACCCCGTGGTGGCCCGCCTCGCCGATCGCCGCATTGAACTGCATCATGGCAAGGTAGCGTCGCAGGAAATATTCTCGCTTGCCGACGAGGGAACTCTGGGTGCTAGCCGAGCACGGAGAGATCGCGGAAGTCGAGCGCATGGAAGTGCACGGCGCGTTGCCCGTCAGCCTGGCGATTGAAAAAATGATCGACATGGGACTGGTGGTGTCGGCTCCCCACCCCGCCGAACCGCATGATCACAAACCATTCGTGAATCCGTGCCACGAGGCGCTGAAGCCTATGGCCACGTCTGTCGGGGACGGCACCCTCATTGTCGAACTCACACCCCGAGGGCGCGAGCGTGCCGGAAGCATTATCCGGCGGCATCGCCTGGCCGAGCGCCTCTTCACTGACAGTCTGGCTATGGACAGCGAAAGCGAGATCGAACAGCAGGCGTGCAAGTTCGAGCACATCCTCTCGCCCGAAGCCACCGATAAGATCTGCACATTCCTAGCGCATCCACGCACCTGCCCCCATGGCGCGCCGATTCCGCCGGGACCCTGCTGCGTGGGCCAGACGATTTCAAAGGTGAGAGAAACTGTAAGCCCAGGTCGCCAAATCACTCGCGACGAAATGCATGAAAGATGAAAGACGCGATGAGGGCTGAACCTACCGCTTCAGACGGTTCCCCGAAGGCGCCTCGCCGTCCCACCATCGGAGTCTTCGATTCCGGCTTCGGTGGCCTCACCGTTCTTAAAGCTTTACTTGAACTTGTGCCCGACGCCGATTACGTCTATTTCGGCGATACGGCGCGCCTCCCTTACGGCTCCAAATCGGTTGAAACCGTTGGCCGCTACGCAGTGGAAGCTGCGCACTATCTCGAATCTCATGGGGCCCAGATGCTGGTGATCGCATGCAACACCGCAACGGCACTGGCGCTCGATCGCATTACTTCCGCAGCGCATGTTCCAGTCGTGGGAGTGATCGAGCCGGGCGCGGAAGCTGCAGCGCTGAGCACCAAGAACCAGAAGATTGTTGTGATCGGCACCGACGCCACGGTCAGCAGTCACGCCTACCGCACGGCACTCGAGGCTCGCGGCCTGAGCGCTCGGGAGAAGGCTTGCCCATTGCTCGTTCCTCTGGTCGAAGAAGGATGGGTGGAGCACGCCGTCACCGAGCAGGTCGCGCACATTTATCTGACAGAGGCTTTTGCTGATGGATTTCGCAACGCCGATACCATGGTCCTGGGCTGCACTCACTATCCTCTGCTGAAGTCCCTTTTGCGGCGAGTGACGCCCGATCATGTGAACATTGTGGATTCGGCTGAAACCACGGCTCGGGCGGTGGCTTCCCACCTTGGTCAGTTGGTGCCTGCGGCGGGACAAGAAGAACGGCGGGCGCTTCCGCGTATGAAATTCTTTGCCACAGATTCGGTGGAGAAATTTCGCCGGCTGGGAGAGCGATTTCTGGGACATCCAATCGTGGACGTGCAGCACGTCGACTTGAAAGAATAGTTTGCGCGCAAGAATCGGATGGCGACGCTCGCCGTGCGAAATTATTCTGTCTTCGCCCTCCGGAGCTAATCTAGAGACGAGCTTCCGGAAACGCAGAAATGCCGGAAGGTAGGCGAAAAACAGAACAGACATCCGTAAGAATATTCTTCAGACCATGCACCCACTCGACAACGTCATCTGGCACGCCCTGACCACTCGGCAAGCCCATTTCGCGGAGATTTTCGAGCAGGCGCGACGTTTCGTGCGCGAGGTCGGCCCCTTGGGTGCTTTCGCTGAGCCGAGCGCATCGGGATACGAATCGCTGGCCGGACTTGTTGAAGCCGGAGATACTGTTGGTCTGTTTCTGGACGCGCCTTACGAATCGCGTCCCGGCTGGAGCTTCGTAGTGGGAGCGCCCCTTCTGCAGATGGTATGCGAGAACGGCATTGCGCCGAGCGGGCCGCACTCTACACCCGAGATTATCGAACTAAGCCAGCACGATTCTGCTGAGATGATTGCACTGACGGCTCTCACCAAGCCCGGCCCGTTCAGCACTCGCACTCACGAACTGGGTACGTACCTAGGGATTCGGGATAGCGGAATGCTGGTGGCAATGTCGGGCGAACGGCTGAAAGTTCCCGGACATACGGAAGTAAGTGCGGTCTGCACGCACCCGGAACATACCGGCAAAGGCTACGCCGCAACATTGATGACGGAGGTGATGCGGCGCATTCGCGAACGCGGAGAAACGCCATTCCTGCACGTCAGAGCGGATAATACGCGCGCGGTTGAGGTCTACCAGAGACTAGGGTTCCAGGTGCGGAAACGCGGACACTTTGCGGTAGTTCGAAAGGACTAGTTGTAAGTTGTACACCGGCGCTCGATAAACTCGACACGACCAGTCTCGATCAGTACAAGTGGAAATCTACTTCCACGGCAATCTCGACCCGAACTGGGTGGCCGTCTTTCATAGCGGGTTCAAACTTCCAGTTCTTTACAGCTTCAATGGCTTTCTCGTCGAGGCCCATCCCCAAACTGCTTTGAACGCGGATGTTGCTGGGGCGGCCATCGGTTCCAACGACTAGAGCGAGAGTGCAAACGCCTTGATACTTGGCTTTGCGCGCCTCCTCGGAAAATTCCGGTTCTGGAGAATAAATCTGCCGTGGAGGCGAAACCCCGCCACCGACGTGGAAAATGCCTCCACCAGTGCCACCGCCTTCGCCGGGGCCGAAGCCGGGTCCCTTCCCGGAGCCAACGCCGCCGCCGCTGCCCGAGCCAATGCCTCCACCCGCGCCGGTGCCGTTAGACGGCAACACTGGATGTGCCATGGGATCGCCCAGGTTGGGCATGTTATTGGTAGCGAGTTGCACTTGTGGCGGAACCACGATCGTCGGGTCAACGGCCAACTTGGGATGCTCATTGCGGAGCACCACGACGGGAGGAGTGATCTGCGTCATCGACAGCTTCGGAAGCTTTCCTTTGCTCGCCTGTAACACGTCGCGATCGCCACCGCCGCCGCCTCCACCCACTTGCGTCTTTGAGGGCTTCAGAGCGGGAAGATCTCCTGGGTCCACCAGGGCCACGACCGGCTTTTGTACCGGGGCAGCCTGCACCACGCGGCGTCCTACGAAGTAGCCAGCGATTATGATTCCCACTATCAGGAGATGTACGCCCGTCGAACCCAGCACGCCATTCTTGCGATTGTTGTAAAAGCCCCAGATATCTTTAACCGGCTCCGGCTTCGATTCCAGCTTCAGAGGCGGGAGCTTTTTCGGGAAGAAAAAGTCGTCCAACTCGCGGAAAAGAGATTTCCAGAGGGGTTCTTCGAAGCTCTCATTCGCCAGAAGCAAATGCAGTTCCGGCTCGTTGCCGGGGGTACTAGGGTTCATTTGTGCGGTTCCCATAAATCCGGTTCGGGGTGCGTTCGTTAATTCTGAAATTGGCCTAAGTGACTTCGTGCCTTTGCGTTAACGCCTCTTTACACAGATGAGCCACCATGCCGACAAGTTGCTTCGATTTCAGCCTGATTTCGTAAATGATGTGCTTTGGACCAAGCCGCCCCATGCCTGGGCCATCTGTTGCTACTTAAAATTGTACCCCTTGTCGACCCTTTGCGACAGTGCATTCGAGTTTCTTGCCCTCCAACTTTGTGTGCACTCTCATAAATGCTCGCCGAGCGCCTGAGACAGAGAGGATGTCTCATCGTGGACGTTCCCTTCTTCGCTCCCTATAATGAAAAGATTCAACTATTTGAGAGGATGCGACCGATTGCCGCTCGAACTGAAAGCGACCATTAATCTGCCAAAAACCGCCTTCCCCATGAAGGCCAACCTGCCCCAGAACGAGCCGAAAATGTTGGAACGCTGGGAGCAGATGGGCCTCTACGAGCGTATCCGGCAGGCCCGGAAGGGCGCTCCCCGCTTCATTCTGCACGACGGGCCCCCGTACACCAGCGGCCCCATCCACATGGGTACGGCGATGAACAAATGCCTTAAGGATTTCATCGTGAAATCGAAGACCATGGCCGGTTTCGACGCGCCTTATGTGCCCGGGTGGGATTGTCATGGCCTGCCCATCGAAATCAAGGTGGATAAGGAACTGGGCGGCAAGAAACTGCAAATGAAGGCCACAGACGTGCGCGCCGAGTGCCGCAAGTATGCCCAGAAATTTCTCGACTTGCAGCGCACCCAGTTCAAGCGCATCGGCGTTTTCGGACGCTTTGACCGGCCTTATGCCACCATGAACCCGCAGTACGAGTCGGTCGTGCTCTCGACATTTTTTTCGTTCTACGAAAACGGATTCGTTTACAAAGGGCTCCGCGCCGTTTACTGGTGCATGCACGATGAGACTGCGCTTGCCGAAGCGGAAGTTGAATATGAAAACCACACCAGCACCACGGTTTGGGTGAAATATGCCCTGCTCGACGATCCGGCGAAGATCGATGCCGCCCTGGCGGGCAAAAAAGTTTCGACGATCATTTGGACCACCACCCCATGGACGCTGCCCGCGTCTATGGCCGTCGCTTTCCATCCAGATGAAGAATATGTCGCGCTGGAGTCGGGCGAACAAATCTATATCGTCGCGTCGAAGCTGGCGGCCGATGTTGCCGCCAAATGTGGCTTCGTCAATCCGACCGCTCTCGCACATTTTGCCGGCCGCAAGCTGGAGCGGTTGAACTTCCAGCATCCCTTTCTCGATCGCAAAATTCTCGGCGTCCTCGCGGATTACGTCACCATGGATACGGGTACAGGCGTCGTCCACACCGCGCCGTCGCATGGCGCCGAGGACTTCATTACAGGGATGAAATATGGCCTCGACGCGACCAGTAACGTCGATGAAAAAGGAATCCTGCGCAACGGACTGCCCGAATACAACGGTCAGTATGTGTTCAAGGCGAATCCGCTGATCGTTGAGTTATTGAGGACGCGCGGCGCGCTGCTGCACGCCGATAAGATCGAGCACACCTATCCGCACTGCTGGCGTTGCCATAATCCCGTGATCTTTCGCGCTACCGAGCAGTGGTTCATCTCGATGGAAACGCCGATGCCCGGCGGCAAGGGCAAAGGCGACACGCTGCGCACGCGTACGCTCGAAGAAATCAAAAAAGTGAAATGGGATCCGGCCTGGGGCGAAGAACGTCTCTCGAACATGATCCAGACGCGGCCCGATTGGTGCATCTCCCGGCAACGCGTGTGGGGAGTACCGATCGCCGTTTTCCTGTGCGAGAGCTGCGGTAAGCCGCTGAATGACCGCGCCGTGAACGCCAGAGTTGTGGAGCTGTTTGCGAAATCCGGCGCCGATGCCTGGTTCACGCCCGAGTCCGACAACATCCTTCCTGCCGGAACCAAGTGTCCGCACTGCGGCAACGCGAAGTTTGAAAAAGAAACCGACATCTTCGACGTCTGGCTGGAGTCAGGCGCGAGCTATCTCGCTCTCAAAGCCGACGAGCCGGACTATCCCTGGCCTTCTGACCTTTATCTCGAAGGCGGCGACCAATACCGCGGATGGTTTCAGTCTTCCCTGCTCTGCGCCATGGGCACGCACGGCACGCCGCCCTACAAAGGTGTGGTCACACCCGGATGGACGCTCGATGAAAAAGGCCAGGCCATGTCGAAATCGCGCGGCAACGACGTGGACCCGGTCGACATCTCCAATCGGCTCGGCGGCGAAGTTGTGCGTCTATGGGTAGCATCGGTTGATTTCCGTGAGGATGTCGTCGGCTCCGAAGCGCTCATGTTGCGCGTCGGTGAAAACTATCGCGAGATTCGCAATAAGCTGTTCAAGAACGCTCTCGGAAATTTGTATGATTTCGATCCCCAGGCTGCCGCTGTCCCCTTCGATCAGATGGACGCCCTCGATCAATACATGCTGCGCGTCACTGCGGCGCTCGCGCGCGACGTTCGAAAGTGGTACGACGAGTTTGCCTTCCACAAAATCTATCAGCGGGTGAATTATTTTTGCGTGGTGGA
>QIAK01000330.1:11407-18762 GCA_003225515.1 Acidobacteriota bacterium
TTCGGCTCAGACTGCAGTCTGGCGCATCTCCGAAGCCATGGCCCGTTTGCTGGCGCCGATCCTGAGCTTCACCTGCGAAGAAGTCTGGCAGCATTTGCCGAAGCTGCCCGACCGCCCGCAGAGCGTTCACCTCGCCAAATTCCCAGACGCCGCTGACGTGCTTGGAAATTCCAGCGTGCCAGAAGATGACGCGCAACAACATGAATGGACCACTCTTCTAGCCGTGCGCGAACAGGTATTAAAGGCGCTCGAAGATGCGCGCACCGGCAAAAACATTGGAAAGAGTCTCGAGGCCCAACTGGTCATCACTGCTGCCGATCCAGCTTATTCGGTACTGGCGCGCCATCGCGACCAGCTTCGATATCTGTTCATCGTTTCAGCGGTCACGCTCGTGCAGGGCTCCGGCAATGGGACCGGCGGCGTGCACGTTGAAGTGAAGAAGGCGGACGGTAACAAGTGCGATCGCTGCTGGAATTATTCCCCGCGGGTAGGTGAAGACCAGACGTATCCAACAGTCTGCGAGCGCTGCAGCGCGGTGCTCAAAGAATTGGAGCGTAGCGCAAGCACAAAAGCGTAGCATCTCTCAGCGACCTCAGCGGCATTTCTCTGCGATCTCTGCGGTTGAAAGCTCTAACTCGATGATGTCGCAAGGCTTTAACCCGCTAAGTACGTAAGAACGCAAAGAACACCGCTTACAATAACGTCTGCATGTCTCCTAATCGCGCACGCAGTGCTCACTTTTTGATAGCTCTGTTCATTGTCCTCCTGGACCGGTGGACGAAGCGGGTAGTGGCTGCGCACATCGCGATGTACCAGCACATCCAGATCATCCCAGGATTTTTCCGGCTCACGCATACCGAAAACACGGGCGCGGCGTTCAGCCTTTTCGCCGACTCTCACTCGCACTGGAAGACGGCGCTGCTGATCGGTTTCTCTGTGATCGCAATGCTGATTGTGACGCTGCTGCTGTGGAGGCAGGCCCGCGGGCTCAGCATTACTGGAATCGCGCTGTCATTGATTCTGGGAGGCGCACTGGGAAATCTCTGGGACCGTGTGGCCAGCGGCAGAGTGGTGGATTTTCTATTGCTCTACGTCAAACAGTATCAGTGGCCGGTTTTCAATCTGGCGGACAGCGCCATCGTGGTGGGAGCGTCGCTTCTGGTAATCGAAATTTTATTTCAGAAAACGCCGGCAGACGAGCGCCCACCGATTTAGCCGTTCAGAATTCCCGCCATGTCTGTAGCGAAAACGAATCAAACAACTGGGCTAGTCTTATCCGTGGGAATCCGCGCAAATCCGTGGCTGAAGGTTTACGGTGTCCCGTAGAGTTGCTTGTACACGCTGGCGTTCCGCAGAATGGCCTGCACGTAGTCGCGCGTCTCAGTGAACGGAATGGATTCCACGAACTCGGGCGAGTCGCGATATTTACCTTGTCCCATCCATTCCTCGACGCGGTCCGAACCCGCATTGTAGGCGGCCAGAGCGTGCTCGAACGAGCCTCCGAATTTGTCGACCATGCCGCGAAAGTAGCGCGTTCCTAATTGCAGGTTAACGGCGGGAGTAAATAACTGCGCCGGACTGTAGCGCTTGAGTTCCACTTGCCTGGCCACCACCTTGCCAGTCTTCGGCAGCAATTGCATCAGCCCGACAGCGTTGGCATGTGAGACGGCGAGAGGATTGAATTCCGATTCCTGACGAATCAGCGACGCCACCAGATAAGGATCCAGACCGTTGGCCAGTGAAAATCTCTTCAATTCAGTCCAGTAGGGGCGCGGAAACAAGGCCTCCCAGTACGCGCGCGGCAATGTCGGAATGTCGACCGCGAAATAGCTGGGAACAGAATGCTTCATCACTTCGATCGCGCGATCGTAATGGCCTGTATCGATGTAGAGTTGCGCGGTTTCGGCCGGGCCCCAGTTGCCGCCGTCGGCATTGGCGGCCGCCTGCAATTCACGCACGGCAAAATCAACCAGCCCGCCATTGCCGAGCAACTCCGCTTTCTGCAGGTGAATATCTTCCGCCGGAGGTTCCGCCAGAGTTACCTTGTCGCCATGCTCCAGCGGCGGGATGTGGTCGAGCAGAGGATATTCGTCGGGAGGATCTGCTGCCGAAGGAAGTTTCTGCAGACGCTGACGGCCTAATTCCGCGTAGTAATAGTTACGGAAGCGGTCTGATAATTTCTGGTAGTAGGCGCGCGCCATCCCGGTCTGGTTGTCTTCTTCCGCCATCCGCGCCCGCCAGTACAGCGCCGCGGAAGTCTCGTTGCCTCCGGGATACATCGCGAGCTGCTCGTCGAACAGTTTCTTCGCCTCTTCATTTCGACCGAAGCGAAGCGTAAGCCAGGCAGCTTTCCAGTGCGCGTACGAGGCCCGCGCTCCAGTAGGAAAACGCTGTTGCAGTTCACGAAATGTGTCGAGCGCCTGATCATATTCGTGATGCACCAGGTGCAGGTTCGCCGCTGACAGCAGCGCCTGCTCCAGCCATGTACTGGTCGGCGCCGTTTGCCGGAGTTCGTCGACGGTGCGATAGAAGGCTTCGTTCTCATCGGACGACCACGCAACTTCGCCGAGAATATACAGGCGCTGCGCGTTTTGATCGCTGGTTGCGTTCGGCAGCGTCGTCAATTCCGCCTTGGCTTCGCGGTTTCTACCGCTGCGGTGCAGCGCGTCGGCCAGCGCAAGTTCGGCAGCCGGACGCCCCTCCGGCGACGCATGCATGGCGAGATCGCGATATTCGTCGGTCGCGTCGTTGTAGCGCTTGGCCTTCATCAGCAAGTCAGCCCGCGTCTTGCGTTGAGCGGGAGTTGCGGGCGGCACGGGTGAGAGCTTCTTCAGCTCAGAGTTAGCTGTGTCGGCTTCCGCCGAGGTCGGCATGTTGTAATAAACATTCGCCAGGGCCTGCGCCGCTTTGTCGTTCTGATGCAGCGCCGCATAGGCCCGACCTAACGCAAGCTCGACGTCCGACCGGGCGGGCAAGCGATCTTTCTCCAGCAGTTCGACAGCCTCTGAGGCTCGTCCCTCGGCCAGAAGGGCGCCGGCATAACTCAGGTGCGCCTCGCGGACCAGCAGAGAATCTCGTCCAGTCTGCAAGTAGCAGGTTCCGAGATAGTAAGCCACGTAGTCGCCGAGATCGCCGGCGAGGGGCTTGGCGCGATTGAGCGGATCGATTGCCTTGGCACAATCGTGATCTAGAACGTGAGCGTAACCCACAACCAGCCAAGCGAGAGCTCCGGCGTCTTCTTTCGAATGCGCGCGCGCGTAAGATTCAACTCCGGCATAACCCGCGGGAGAGCGATCCTGAATCAACTGCTGCGCCATGGGACGTAACGAGGTCGAGGCTACGAACGCCTGGCGGATGCGGCGCACGCGGGGCGACATGGGACGGCGTCTTCTTTTAGCCGCAGCCGACCGCGATGATGCCGTCCCGGTTTTCTTGCCGGGAGAATGCGGACTGGCCGATTTAGCTGGGGTTTTCGAAGATGGCGCTTTTGCGGGGGGCTGGGAAGTTTGCGAGGTCGAGGGCTTGGCAGCAGGCTCGGACTTTTCCGGAGCTTGCGCTGCCGCGACGGGCGTTGCTGGAGCAGACGTTGAAGACTGCGGCGGAATTGGCCTTGCAGCCGCGCCGCTGAGAGGCCCGCAAAACATTGATAGCGCGAGCACCCACAACCAATTGAAACGCAATCGAACCACCTTAATCATTTTTCGCGCCGGAACGCGAGTACCAGAACCTGTGTCTCTCAAGGGCTGAGCCCAAAATTATCTGCGCTGAGCGGCACCGCTGCAGGCGCGCTCTTCACAAATTCCTGAGCGACTGGCTGAAACGGGGCTTCTCAATTACTTGCGGAAGTTCGAACCCATAACCGAGTAGTCGTCCTCTGCCAGGCTGCGCACAACTTCTTTCTGAAAATAATCGCCACTCGCGGCGGCCGTGCTGCCGTAGCGCTTCTGAAATGTAGAGCGGCTCTTGTCGATGTCTTCCTTCAGGCGATCATATAGGTCCTTATTGCGGCGGCCTTCCGCCACCTTCGCCTGGTTATACAACTTGATCTCATCGACCAGCAGACGCGCGAAACGCTGTGCCTTGCGGTGCGTGTCGGCATCTTCCGCGGACATTCCGGCGAAGGGATCGGCGGCAGTGGCCGTAGCAGCAGCACTTGCGGATGCCGCACGAGACCCAACTTCAACGACCTCCGCAGCCGGCTCCGGCTCTGGAGCCGCTGCCGGTGCCGTATGTTTCGGAGTGTGCGCCGCGAACGGATCGGAAAATGAACTTGCGCTCTGCGCGGGCACCGCGACCGGTGCGCGTTCCATGCTGGGCCCGGGCTCGCTGACTTCTCTCTGCGCCTGCTTGCGCAGCGAAGCCACTTCCAGCCACGCGCTCGCCGTCATCACCAGCACTTCCAGAGATGGGCCGTCGAGCACGCCCTCTGAGCCGCCATCGGCATAGAGCAGCGCTGCAACTTTATCTTTCAGCACCAGAGGCAGCACCATGATCTGTTCGTTCTCGGGTCCGCCAAACTGTTTCACGAAGCGCCGGTCCATTTCGGCGATATTAGCCGGGCTGACGGTGCGGTTCTGATAAGCGTGAGCCGCGGGGCCGCTCGTCATGTCCAGCGGGAAATCTTTTACCGAATCGTCTTCTCCCAAGCCACGGCCTTGCCAGCCGGTCGCCGCTCCGCCTTTTACGACGAAAAGCGCGATGCGCGAACCGTACGCACTGCCGGTTTCAAGTAATGCCCGCAGAATTTCTTTTTGCGTCGACCCGGCGTGAATGGTAGCCACGGCGTGAACAAGATTGCTGTGGACCGGGCTTCCCGCGCGCGTTTCCGGCGATGCAGCGGCTGCGGCGGGCAGTTCTGCCATTACCCGCTCAACCAACTCCGCCTGCAACTTGGGAAGTTGGCGATCGAGAACTTGCGCTACCGCACGCTCGACGATTTGCTGAACTTGCTTGCTTTCCGCCATGCTCAAAGAACCATTCCTCTATCCTTTGCTGCGACTCGCACACGCACAACGAGGTTACCCTAAGTGCTGATTATATGGCACTTGCAAGAGGGTCTAAGAGTACTTCGGTACCTGTTCGTCCGGGGTGCCTGTTCGTTTTCGATTCTATAGCAATTGCGACTAGAGCAACCTCGGAGTTTCATTGGGAAGATTGCTCATCTTGACACTAGATAGTGATTTTCGGTGCAACTGGCAACCTCTAAGGCACCGCGGCCAACAATTTTGGAGGCAGAAGGGTGTTCGAGATTACGCCCCAGCGTCGCTCTGTCTGGCCCAGAATTGGGCAAATCGGCGGGTACCAAGTAGAATGGTATTTCGCCATTGTGATTTGCGTCACATGAGAGGCTGACCTTCGGGGTTCTGATTTAACCTCGAAAATACTGCATCGCCAAGCGCATGGGAGCCATCCAAAATAACGTAGTCGGACCTGTCAGCGAAGAGTTGACGCTCGTTCAAGCAGCTAAACGAGGCGATGACTCGGCGTTTGAAGAACTGGTTCGTCGCTACGACCGCAACGTTTTCCGCATCGCGCAGCACATTACGCAGAATCGCGAGGATGCGGAAGATGTGGTGCAGGAAGCGTTCCTGAAAGCGTACGGCAATCTGTCGAAGTTCCAGGAGCAGTCGAAGTTTTATACCTGGCTGGTACGGATTGCGGTAAACGAAGCATTAATGAAGTTGCGCCGGCGCAAGCCGGAGCGCACGGTTTCGCTCGACGAAGACATTAAGACGGAAGACGATTCCCTTCCCCGCGAAATTGCGGATTGGAGTCCGAATCCGGAGCAGCAGTATACGCAATCGGAATTGCGCGAGATTTTGAGCAAGACCATCCAGGGCCTTCCCCCGGGTTTTCGGACGGTGTTCGTGCTGAGAGACGTGGAAGGGCTTTCGACCGAAGAGACTGCGGCCGCGCTGGAATTAAGCGTTCCCGCTGTGAAATCGCGGCTGTTGCGGGCTCGCTTGCAACTGCGCGAACGGTTAGGGCGCTACTTCCAGCGAAAAGGAAATGGCAGTGACAGCGATAAAGACAAAGAGATCGGTAAAAGTTCCGATGTCGATGCGGGCGACGTTTCAAGCGGAGATGGCAACCAGTGAAATGCTCTGAATTCCTGACCGAGCTGACCAGTTACCTGGACGGCGTCCTCGACGAGAAGACGAAAGTCGAGTTAGAAAATCATCTTTCCTGGTGCCACAACTGCTATGTCGTCTGTGACACAACCAAGAAAACCATCGAGATCTACCGCGACTCGCAGCTTTACGAATTGCCCGAAGATTTGCGCGGGCGACTGCGATCGGCCATCATGACCAAGTGCCAGCAGCACAAGAAGCGCGGCCCGCAGAGCGTTTGAAACGTTATTCCTTCCCCCGTAACTATATTATGTACAAGGGTTTCCGGCGGATTTGCCGGTTCTGAGCCATGTGTGCTTAAAACTGCGAAACCGTTTTGTCGATTCCTGAATCTAAGTAGATGCTGACCGCCTGCACAGACACCTCGGAACGGGCGAGTAGAGTCAGATTCAGAGTAGAGAAACAGGGGGCGAGCCATCCCAGCTCGCATGTGGAAGGTGAATCATGATTGCACGATTGTTGGATGCAGTCTTCGGCTGCAGGCACTCTCGCTACAGCTTTCCTGTAACCATTCGCGGAGCAAAACGCCGTCCTCAAGCTGCCGCGTTGACGGGGACATACGTGGCCTGTCTCGATTGCGGCAGAGAGTTTGCCTATGACTGGAAGGAGATGAAGATCATCACCTCTCCCGAGCGTCATCGCGAGCACCTGGCCGAACTGGCCAAGCACGCCGCGTAAGTTTAAGTTTTCATGTAGTACTCGCCGGTAGATCGAGCGCGCTATCTGGAACTCGATCACCAAACAGACATCAGCCGTCCCCCCGGAGCCGCAAGCCAACTGCTTGCGGCTCGTGCTTTTTGTCCTCTACCCTGCTCGTGAAATTTCATTCAACAAAAAATGCCCCGCCTGAGAGCGGGGGCATTCTTTTCGATTTGCCTGCCTGGAGTTCAGCGCACCGGGTAGTCTGCCGGGATCGGCACCGGCACGCGCTTATCAATCGGAACGAATTCCCGCTCGCCGGGTCCAGTGTAGACCTGCCGCGGTCGGGCGATTTTCTGCTCCGGATCGGTAATCAGCTCCTGCCACTGCGCCAGCCATCCGGCGGTGCGCGGAATCGCAAACAGCACAGTGAACATCTCCGGACGGAAGCCCATCGCCTGATACATGATTCCTGAGTAGAAATCAACATTGGGATAGAGCTTGCGCTTCACGAAATAATCGTCTTCTAAAGCGATGCGCTCGAGTTCGAGAGCAATATCGAGCATGGGACTGCGCCCGGTCACC
>QIAK01000331.1 GCA_003225515.1 Acidobacteriota bacterium
GGAGCCGCCCAGATTCAGATTGCGATGGCAGACCGCGTTATCGCTAAGCCCCACATCGTAGCGGTCGGCGATCACCGTCTCCTCGCCCTGACTCACCGCCAGCGGGACGAAGTAGTACGCCTTTCGCTCCAGCGCGCTCGCGACCTTGGCGGGCACAGCGGCAATCATCCGCTCCAGATCAAATGAATTGACCGCGACCTCTCCGGCCGAGGCATAGCAGATGCCGTTCGCCGCCTGCGACACTGGCGTCAGACGGACGACCTCAGAGGGACTGCGCGTGATGGCGGGAGCCGCCTGCGACATGCTGTCTATTCTACACACTAGCCACGGCGATTCCTTCCGCCGCTCACCGCTGGGTAGTGGTCAGTGAATCTCATTCGGGGTCATCCCGAAGAGCCCGCGCTTTTTCGAGCGGGCCGAGGGATCTTCCGTGGCACGCAGTGTAGTAGCGCGAGATCCTTCGCTCCGCCTGAAGAACGGCTACTCTCAGAATGACGCCAGTTCAGTGGAGGGTCCGGAGTTTCCGCGCGAATCAGGAATGGTTTATGTTTAGGAGCATGCCGTCCCCATCCACAATCCGCGCCCCCCGTTGGTACACGATTCCGGTGCGCGTCTTTTTGGTGACCTTTATTGGGACGCTGCTTTGCTTTGCCGTCAGCCTGCTGCTGGCGATCCTGGGCACAGTGATTGTGGCAGTGTTGCGGGGTGCGCATCCTGACATGCGGGTCGCCTACCATCTAGCGCTGCCCATGGCTCTGCTTGCGGGAATCTTTATCTTCGTGCTCGCAGTAACCATGGAAATCCGCCATTACCGCCAGTCGAAAATGCTTTCGGCAATCGAAAAGCTAGGCTAGGCTGATCACTCCCGCGCCCCGGTTCTAAACGTGGCCCCACTTCGGAGCATTACAATTCACATCATGCCTCGCATCGCCATTCCGCTGCCCCATACTCTCGACCTTGAATATGCGGGGCGGGCTTTGCCACAGTACGAGCGAGCTGTGGCGTTGGCGGGAGGCGAGCCGGTTCGCATTGCGCCGGACAAATCCCGCGACGAAATTATGGCAGTAATGGACGGCTGTGACGGGATACTGCTGCCGGGCAGCAAAGCGGATATTGATCCGGCGCGGTTCCAGGCCGCGCGCTCGCCGCATACCGCGACGGCCGATCCCGCGCGCGACGCCCTCGACGATCTTCTGCTTCAGCATGCTTACCGGCAGCGCAAGCCGGTGTTGGGCATCTGCTACGGACTGCAGAGCTTGAATGTGTTTCGGGAAGGTTCGCTCGTCCAGCACATTCCAGATTTTCTACCGGAAGAAACGCGCGCGAAAGTGAATCACGAGGCAGGCAGGAGCGTTGCAGTCGCTCACGCGGTCGAGATTGAGCCGGATTCGAAACTGGCGGCAATCGTGGCTGCGGAGGGCCGGAGTCCGAGCCGAAGTCCGAGCCGAAGTCCGACGTCTGAGGTTCGACGCCCGGTCATCATCCCGGTCAACTCCTCGCATCATCAATCCGCCGCAGCGATCGGCGTCGGCCTGCGGATCGTCGCCCACTGTCCCGATGACGGCATCATCGAAGCTCTGGAAGGAACTGCGTCCGATCATTTCGTTCTGGCCGTGCAGTGGCATCCCGAGCGCTCGGTCGAGCAGGATGCGCCCTCAGCCGCAATTTTCAAAGCCCTGGTCAACGCGGCCAAGCAGTGAACTGCTCGTGCAGAGCGTCCGCGATTCCACCACGCCCTATTCCTTCCGCTTCTTTCTCTGCGACGGACTTTTTTCCAGAAGCACAACTACATGTGCCAGCGCCGCATTCTCCAGATTCAATCCTTCCGGCGTTTTTGCTTTCAGCCCAACGCAGTCGGCATGCACGCCCAGAAGTTGGGCGACGCGGGTGCGAATGGCGGCGGAATGTGGCCCAATTTTGGGCGCGCTCAGGATCAGACTGGCATCGACGTTGCCCACGTTGTAACCCGCTTCGCTCACGCGTTTCAGCGCTTCGCGCAAAAATATGACTGAGTCGGCGCCCTTCCACTTCGCATCCGATGGCGGAAACAGCGCGCCAATATCCGGCGCGGCGATGGCTCCGAGTAGCGCGTCTGTGATGGCGTGCAGCAGCACGTCGCCATCGGAATGCCCCCCCAGTCCCCGGTCGTGATGAAGAGCAACGCCCCCAATCTTAAGAGGAATGCCCGAACGAAATTCGTGGGAGTCAAAACCATAGCCGATTCTCATGCAGAAACCTTAGCCACGGATTCGCGCGGATTTTTCATGGCGGTTTTTTTCATTGTCAAAAATCAAAGCGGCGGAATTGCATCCCGCGAGTTTACGCGCTGAAAAAGATTCAGTGAAAATCCGTGAAATCCGTGGCTCACTTTCGTAAATAAAACTCCGCCAGCTCCATATCTCCCGGGTTGGTGATCTTTATATTTCGTGGGGAGCCCATTACGACCGCGACTTCGTGACCGGAGCGTTCGGCCAGCGAGGCTTCGTCGGTGCCCGTGAATCCGTCGGCGGCAGCTTCGTCGAATGCTTTCTTAATGACGCTGTAACGAAATCCCTGCGGGGTCTGCGCCAGCACCACGCCCGCGCGAGGAATCGTCGCTTTGACGATGGCACCCTCCGACGTGCGCTCGACCTGCTTTACCGTGTCGACGGCCGGCAAAGCGGCGATGGCGGCGCCGTATTTTGTTGCGGCTGCGATCACTTCTTTAATGATCTCCGCGTTCACCAGCGGCCGCACCGCATCGTGCACCAGCACAATGTCGTCGGCAGCGGCCGTGATTACATTCAAAGCGTTCTGCACCGATTCCTGACGGTGCTCGCCGCCCACCACGAGCTCGACTTTTTTCTTCAGCAAATCTTTTGCTTCACGGGCCAGCCGCTCGCGAAATGGATCGATCTCATTTTTCCGGAGGGCGATCCAGATTTCGCTGACTTCCTCGACCGCGGCAAACTTCCGCACGGTGTGAATGAGAATCGGAGTGCCGGCGAGCTCAGTGAACTGTTTCGAGGAATGGAGCTTTCTTGTCTTCGCGTCCTTGGCGCTGGGCACAGGAGCCATGCGCGTCCCGAGCCCGGCAGCCGGAATAATGACAATCACCTTCATGGCGGCCTAAAAGTATACGAGGCCGCAACCTGGACTTCAAATCCAACGCCACCGCGGAGCCCCCTGAACCAGATGTGGAGTCATCCCGAGCGGAGCCGCCTTTCAGGCGGAGAGAGGGATCTCACTGCAACAAATCTGGAAGTAAATTCAGAATGCTCCGTTGCCCCGGACCACGCCACGCCGCGGATACTAAGCCACCCCGCCCATCCTAAGAAGAAGTCTTCGTCTCGCTCCCAGGCGGCAGCGGCGCCCCAGCAGCAATGGGCACCGGCGTAGCCGGCGGCGAAAGCGGCACCGACACAGGCACAGCCTGCCGCGAATACGCCCCCCGCTCGTCCCACTTCCCGAAGATCATCTTTCCCGCAGTAGTCTGCAGCACCGATGTGACCGACACGTCGATGGTCTTCCCAATCATCTTCCGCGCGTTATCCACGACGACCATCGTGCCGTCATCCAGATAAGCCACGCCCTGGTTGTATTCCTTGCCTTCCTTCAGGATGAACACGCGCATGGTCTCGCCCGGCAGCACGATCGGCTTGAGCGAATTTGCCAGCTCGTTGATGTTCAACACCTGAACCCCCTGCAGCTGCGCCACCTTATTCAGGTTGAAATCGTTGGTGATGATCTTTCCTTCGTAGAGCTTGGCCAGTTCGATGAGCTTGAGGTCGACTTCGCGGACCGCAGGGAAGTCATCTTCCACAATCTGAATCGTGAGCGTGGCTACTTTCTGCAGACGTTGCAGAATGTCGAGCCCGCGCCGCCCGCGATTGCGCTTCAACGAGTCGGCGGAATCGGCGACCAGCTGCAATTCGCGCAGCACGAACTGCGGGGTCACAATGATGCCGTCGAGAAAGCCGGTCTCGGCAATGTCGGCGATACGGCCATCGATGATGACGCTGGTGTCCAGAATCTTGTAGCTCTTCTTGCCCTGCTTTTCGCCGCCGAAGATCCCGCCCAGCGCGGCAAGATTCAGCAGGTCGCCCTTATTGGCGCCCACGATCAGGCCCACGTAGGCCATCAGCAGCATCACCAGAATCTGCAGGAAGCTCTGGGTATGTCCTTCGGGGACGCTGTTGCGGATCACCAGCGCGAACAGGTAGGCGCCAAGGATACCGAGGAAGCTGCCGATAGCAGCCCCGATCAGCCGCTTCAGACTGACGGCTCGGAGCCTCCATTCGAACAGCACGATGGCCGCTCCGATCATTGCGCCCACGCCCGCATCGAAATTGCGGGTCAGTCCGAAGGGCTCAATCACGAAGCAGGTAAGTGCTACTACGACAATAAAAAGAAGACGTACAAAAATAAGATCCACGGTAAACCTCCCCGCGGATGCAATTCGCCCATATGCCCATACAACTTAGGGATGCACCCGTGCCACCTCCACGCAGCCCCCGGCGGGAGTCGGCCTTGCGCATGCGGGGCGCGCATGAATTAGGGGAATGAATGACGCCCCGTCCCGGCCTGCTGGGGGCTCGGCCGGACGACCAGTAAGTCAACGCGAAGAGTATATACCCACCGGTAAACAGTGGGAATAAAGTCGTGTCAGGTCTGCCGCTCCCCTACAGCCTTTTCCCCTCCTGTTTACAGCAAAGGACCGGGTCCGGCGCTCCCCACCTAGGCATCTGATCGTAAGTAATCCGCTACCTGCTTCAAACGGGCAGATCGCCAGCCCAAAGTCCAATGAGAACATCTTGGAGGTCTTATGCGAGCTTTCAGGTTTTTGAATCTGGCAATTCTCTCGGCTCTAGTTACGACTTCTGCGGCTCTCTATGCCCAGAATGAGCAGCAGGAAAAGCCCCGGCAGGACGAGCCGAAACGTCAGGAAGAGCCGAAGCGTCAGGCAGAACCAAAACGCCAGGAAGAGGCCCGGCCCTCAGGCAAGCAGGACGAAATGAAGACGCCGCGGCAGGACGAGACCAGACCATCTGGAAATGAACAGAACCGGAATGAACAAAGGCAGATGGAAAAACCTCGTGACGAGAAAATGGGGCGGCAGGAGTCTGGCCAGCACCATCAGCATGCTCGTCCCGCGGGCAAGAGCGCGCACATTCCTGACGAAAAGTTCCATGCGCAGTTCGGGCGAGCCCATGCATTCCACGCGCAGCGTCCGGTGGTCGTTGGAGAACAGCCGCAATTCCAGTATGGCGGGTACACGTTCGTGCTGGTCGATGACTGGCCGGCAGACTGGGACTACAACGATGACGTCTACGTAGACTATGTCGACGGCGATTATTTCCTGTATGACCTGGGATCGCGCTGTTCGTAGAAATGTAGTCTCGCGACGTAGAGCAGTGACGTAGAGCAGTAAAGAGCGGAAAGATCTAGAGCTGGACTTGTGGAGCGGGAATTCCGCCTGCTTTGTACGGTCAACATGCGAAGCGGGCAGGAGTGCCCGCTCCACATTAACCTGTTTCACCATCAGCATTGCACCTGGATCATCCTGCTAGACTTTCGGCATGAAAGCGCTTGTGCTGAAGAACCTTTCCGGACCCGACGCCCTCGCCATCCAGGACGTTCCTGAACCCACATTCACATTGAAGAGCGGTCAGACCTTGGTGCGGGTCGGAGCTGGAGGATTGAATTTTG
>QIAK01000619.1 GCA_003225515.1 Acidobacteriota bacterium
CCCTTCACACGTATGCGAATACGTCGATTCAGGCGCGACTGCAGAAAAACTTGAATCTGCTCGCATTGCAGGGAAAGGCGGCGCCCGCGCTGAAGGGTGACGAGTTCCTGGGATCGAAACCGCCGACCGTTGTGCAGCTGAAAGGTTCGCCGGTGTTGCTATTCTTCTGGGCGCACTGGTGCGGGGACTGTAAGGCGGAGGCTCCTATTATCACGCAGTTGCGCTCGGAGTTTTCCGGCAAGGGCCTGCAAGTAATCGGCCCGACGCGGCGCTACGGCTACACCGCGCAGATTGAGCATGCTTCGGCGAGCGATGAGCTGCAATACATCGATGCAGTGCGGCATCGGTTCTATTCCGGGCTGCTCGATATGCCGGTGCCGATCAGCGCGTACAACTTCGATACGTATGGGGCATCGACGACACCGACTCTGGTGCTGCTGGATCGCGCGGGAAAGGTGGCTTGGTACCATCCAGGGGCTGTGCCGTATGCGGAGTTGCGAGGGGAAATTGAGAAGTTGGTAGCACGGTAGTTGCTCGTGTGTGGCGCGGGCGCCCTCGCCAGATGGTCAGCTTCCTTCCACCTCTTTCAACTTGCCAGTTCTTACATCGTAGACAAATCCACGCACCGGAATGTGTTTTGGAATCCACGGGTGCGACTTCACGCGCTGCATCTGCTGGCGGACATTCGCTTCCAGATCGTCGAACGCGTAGAAGTGCCTCGGCTCGTCCGCTGGCGTTCCCATCTTTTCGGTCAGGCGTGATTTCAATTCGTCCTCTCGCACTTTCAGCAGGCCGCAGTCGGTGTGGTTGATGATGATGAACTCCTCGGTGTCGAGGAGATGATGAGAAACGATGAGAGAGCGGATCGCGTCGGTGGTGGCGATGCCACCGGCGTTGCGAATCATGTGGGCGTCGCCAGGATGCAAGCCCAGGCAGTGCTCGAAGAGAATGCGGGAGTCCATACAGGCGAGGACCGCAACGTGACGTTTGGGGCGGACGGAGAGTTCGCCCAGACTGAAATTGCGCGCGAAATCTTCGTTGGATTTTAAGAGTTCGTCGGCTACGGACACGGTGTGGCTCCTGGGGGAAAATCATCGTCGGTCTTTGGTCGAAACGCAAGGTCCCTCGACTGCGAGCTCGCTAGCGCTCGCTCTTCGCTCGAGATAACAATGGATTGAAGAGAGCTCAGAGCTGATAGCTGATATCTGACAGCGCTCCACGATCACGTTGAGGTTGGCCGACGACCGACGACTGACCACCGACGATGCTCTCTTAGGAACCTGCCGCTATGAATCTCGATGACACCATCGTCGCGATCGCTACGCCGGCCGGACGCGGCGGGATTGGAGTGGTGCGTCTGTCTGGGCCAAGGGCGGTCGAGATTGCAGGTCCGCTGTTGCGGCTGAAGCATTCGCTCGAGCCGGGGGCTGCTGTGTTTGGGGAACTGGTAGAGCCATCTGGGGCGGACACTCCTGTCCGCCTAACGACAGCCGAAAGCAGTGATGCTCTGGATGGATCATTCCAGAGTCCTGCGAGTTCTGATCTTCAGCAAGCTCGTCGGACAAGAGTGTCCGGCCCACATGAAGCTTCTCAGCGCATCGATGAAGTCGTCGTCATTTATTTTGCCAAGCCTCATTCTTATACGACCGACGACATCGTTGAAATTTCCGCGCACGGGTCGCCTGTGGTGTTGCGGCACATTGTGGAATTGTGTGTGGCGGCAGGGGCCCGGCTGGCCGAGCCTGGGGAATTTACCATGCGCGCTTTCCTCAATGGGCGCATCGATCTGACTCAGGCTGAGGCGGTGCGCGATCTGATCGACTCGCAAACTTTGTATCAGGCCAAAGTGGCGGCGCAGCAGTTGGAGGGAGCGCTGTCGCGGCGGTTGCAGCCGATCAAGAAACAACTGGTGGAACTGATTGCGGTGCTCGAAGCGGGTATCGATTTCGCGGAAGACGATGTCTCGGTCATGCCGAATGCCGCGATCCTCGACCACATCGCCGCGGTGCGAACGCCGCTGGAACAACTCGCGGATACGTTTGGCTACGGGAAGATCGTGCATGAAGGATTGATGCTGGCCATTGTGGGCCGGCCGAATGTGGGCAAGTCGAGCTTGTTCAACCGACTGGTGGAGCGGGAGCGCGCTATCGTGACGGCGACTCCGGGCACGACGCGTGACCTGGTGAGCGAGACGGTAGCGATCGGCGGTATTCCGGTCAAACTGGTCGATACGGCCGGCATTCGGCACGCGCTGGACGAGGCGGAGTCGATGGGAATTAAGAAGTCCATGGAAGCACTGGCCGATGCCGATCTTGTGCTGGTAGTGATCGATGCCTCGCAGGGCGAGACGGCGGAAGATGCGGAGTTGCTGCGGCAGGCGGAGAATCGTCCGGTGATTGTGGCGGGAAATAAGTGTGATCTGGGCGCGGTGTCTGAGACTCCCGGGTCTCGCAAAAACAGCGAGCCCCTTCGACAAGCTCAGGGCAGGCTCCGGGGCACCCCATTCTTTGTTTTAACTTCCGCTGTAACGGGGGAAGGGATTCCGGAGTTGCGGACGGAGATTCTGCGGCACATTGGCGGAGAGGGCGGGGCATCTGGAGTTCAGGCGGAGTCTGGCTTTCTCACCAGCGTGCGGCATCAGGGATTGATTCAGGAGTCGCTGGCGGCGCTGGATGCGGCGAAGGTGGCTGTGGCTGGGAAGGTTCCGCATGA
Organism: Acidobacteriota bacterium; assembly: GCA_003225515.1. Classification (GTDB taxonomy): domain Bacteria; phylum Acidobacteriota; class Terriglobia; order Terriglobales; family Acidobacteriaceae; genus Sulfotelmatobacter. The sequence goes on from QIAK01000619.1 coordinate 2,713, forward strand.
GATGTTGCTGCTGGACCTTTATAGCGCGCTGCGGCCGCTGGATGCGATTACGGGGGCAACCACGACGGACGAC
>QIAK01000332.1:0-5865 GCA_003225515.1 Acidobacteriota bacterium
CACGTCCGGAAACCCGGACATGACAGCAGTTCAGTCCTCTGTCATGCTGAATCAGGAATAAATGCGCAGATTTTTCTTCTGTAGCTTCCTTAAGAGCTTCCCCTGTCAGGCCGGCATTCACGCGCACAATGCTGCCCGGGAGAAGTTCCGGAAAAGCGAGGGCATCCTCACTGCCGATCTGCGCGTACAAGAAGTCGTCATTATTGAACCCCGATAGACCGGCAAGGCGACGTGGCTCGGTCCACTCAAGCAGGCGGGCCAGCGGGACTATGTCAGTGGGGAGAGCGCCAGTGTGAAGACTCTGAAACCATGGGACGCGCAAATTGGGATCATCCAGGGACGACTCCAGGAGCGCGGTTCGCTTCGAACGAAGTTGCATCTGTAGTCGTGGAATAGCTTCGATATCAAACCCAAAGACCCGTAACCAGTCTCTCAGGCGGTAGTTAGAAATCCGGCTGAATGCAACTAGCTGAAACAAGCTTGGGCTGAACTGTCCGTGCGAAAGATCGTAGTAGAGATTGTGGGGCAGGTAGTAAGGCGAACCGCGCCCGAATAGCGCCGCAGAGGCTTGCGAAGCTTGGTGCAGCGTGAGCCGTTTGCTCGCCAGGATGGATTTGACGCGGTCCGCGAGTTCTGGGTGGGATCCAGCCTCACTATGGGAGGACACCGTCTAACCTCTCGTGTATCTTTCTCGCGAGAAGCTCCCCCTCGGCGCCGATCAAAATTTACAGTTCAGCGAACACGCTAGAGTCTGAACAGATTTCTCCGGCCGATCCACTCGCAGAGACTTCCGGTTGTAAACAATCTGGGCTTGGCCTAGCAGAAGTTTCTCGTCATTGCCCGAGATTCAGGACAGAGGTGTCGCTTTCAGGGAAAAAAGCACAATTCCGAGGACCGGCGAGTAACTCACAAAGAGAGGCAGTGGTCTAAATTCAGACCAGTGTGCTTGGATGTGACCCGGCTAACGCTTCAATCCAACTCTGGGCCAGATCCCAGAATTCCGGTTTTCCGAACAAAACTCATTCTTGCTAGACAAAGTTCCGAATTTGCGCCTACCATACCGAAACGCCAACGACGAGTCGTGTTGTATGTTGGCCCTATCCTCGAATTCCGAAGCGGGTAGACGTCTCCGGGCGAAGCGCGAGCGACTGCATTTGTCTATCCGCCGGGTCGCCCAGATGAGCCAGAAGATTGCCCACGAGAAGAACGACCCAGCCTTCTTCGTTCCTCATAACTGGATCAGCGACCTCGAGAACGGAAAGTCCAAACCGCGACTATTGCCCAGGTTCCACAGCCTCAGCCTCATCTACGATTGCGACATCAACGAAATCCTGGCCGCGTTCGGCCTCAACATCGCTGACCTAGGCAACGAACGCGGGCATATCAGTCTGCCCCATACCCATCTCAGTGGGTTACCGCGAGCACAATCAGATCCCCGTGTTGTGGCGACTCCGCAATTGCCGCTCAAGCTTCCACTGCAGCAAACGAATCTCGTGCACCGCATGTTTCAGGGCCTGGGCGAAATGGCCTTTTTCTTACTCCAGCAAGCCGGCCCGCAAGAGGTTCTCTATGGGTATGTTGGGACCGATGATTACACGCTTGATCCCATCATTCGCCCAGGCGCCTTCGTGCAGATCGATCCGGAGCAAAACAAAGTAATTCGAGGTATGTGGCCGAGCGAACACGAACGTCCGGTCTATTTTGTGGAATTGCGCGACAACCGTTATGCGGTCTGTTGGTGCGAACTCGAGGGGAACTATCTGCTTCTGGTCCCTTCTCCAAAATCTCCGGTGCCCATCCGGCATCTTCGATATCCGCAGGACGCCGATATCGTGGGTCGTGTCGTAGGCTTCGCTCACCTGATCGCGCCCTTGCATTCGAAGACCGGTGCCGCACCCCCACCCGGTTCGAATATTGTCGAACCGTAAGGTGAATCAAGATTGCAACAGCGGGCGACTCTACTTCCGAATATCTGCTGATTCGGCCGCGAACACAATTTTCAGACCGGCCCGGCACAGCTCCTGAACTGCTTGAGGGGTCAGTGCGCGGCCTGCAGCCGCTTGCGCGGCACCCCGAATATCGTCCGTCATCTTCGAGAACATCGTATCGACAGCTCTTTCCACGGTGCGAATTGCACCGTGAGAAAGCTCCTGCCTCAGCCGGTTCCACTCTTCTCTGAGTACGCCAAGCGATCCGCCAAGTAGTTCGATTGTGTCGTGCAGATACAAAATGTCCTTGGCACGAGAGCGCCTGTCGCGCTTGTCGTGAATCAACAGTTTCTGCGCCACGAAACGGGTGGGGTGGGCAATGCGTACTTGCTTGGGCGTTTCAAACGGAAAACCATTCTCTCGGGATAACTGGACCGTCCACGGGGAGTTCAGCAGGAGATCGACGTAGCGAAGATTTTGAGACGTTACCCCTGCAACGCGCGTCGTCGCACGGCGATTGCCATCGCGATCATATTCACTCCCGATAAGTGGACTCAAGAATTCGGCGTAAAACTCCCCATGCTCATCTGCGAGCTCATAGTGAGTGGCAGGAGGTTGATTTTCTCCAAGGAATTTCTCTTCAAAGCCGGAAGCCTTTAAGCGACCGCGGAGATCTTGTTCGCTGCCTTCGAGGGTCGCAGGAATGGCGATGTCGGTGTCGAGCGTTACGGGAATAGCAATGTCGGTGTCGAGTGTGAGTAGCGGATCGTGGGGAACAACTTGTGCGAGCGGATGGTATCGGAGAAGACGGTGTGCCCAGCCGCCGACGATGACCACTTGAGAGAGCCAAGGATCAAGCGCCTTAATCAGCTTGGATAGGCGATCAAGATCAGGATTATTGGTTTCGTTAGCGATGGGTTGACATTATAGTGCCGTCAGCGGCTGAGTAGAGGACTGAGGACCTGATCCCGAATGCGATCGGCCTGTTCTTTCCCCCGTGAGGGATGGTTCGATACGTCAAGCCAGACTTGCAGGGCGTCCGATGCGAGGACCCCTTTGTGCTCGACCGCCGCGCGAAAGATGGATTCCTTGTGTGATGGGATTCGCAAATAAACGTCGGCCTGGATGGCCCTCTCTTGAGAAATGCCAAGCTGCTGAATTAGTTCCGCCTGCATGCGCTCGACGTAAAGGACTGGGGGAACTCCTTGAACGAAACCTACGCCTAGAGCTTCCGCGGCGGCGAAAAGTCCTAAACAGACGCGGGGAGAACTTCTCTCTCCATAGTTTTCAGCTGGCTGCTGATGAATTTGTCGGGCTGAGTAGTCTTGTAGCGCCGATTCGAGTTGTTTTCTTCCGTGGCCGGGAATCACCCAGCGGCAGGGAATCTCCTTGAAAGCTCTGCGTTCGGCGGCCTGCCACTCTTCCAGCAAATCCTCGATTCTTACCAGTTCGAGCTGGTCTGCATACCGGTCCAGGAAGCCTTCGGCTTCTAGTTGACGCACCAGGCGTGACGCACTGACCTGGGAGACGCCGGCTGCGAGCGCCAACTCGGATGCATTGCGAATCTTTCGCCTCGGAGCGCTCAGGAACCTGGGCTCGATGTGTTGAGCCAGGATCACCTTGAGCATCCACTGTCCGAGATCCGAGAAAAGCGCGTAGGACTGCGATTCCGGAACAGCGCGCCTTCGTTGGTCGATTTGCGGAGCTGGTGAATTCAGCGATTCGAGACCTGGCGCCCGGAACACTCGGAATCCGCGATCGTCGAAGAACCCGACGGCAACATCTGGAGCATAGTTGTGGTGAAATTCGAGGGCCTGCTCGACAACGGCGGAGGATAGATGCGGTGATGCAATGATGGCTAATCCACGAGCTTGAGGGATCTTTTGAGCGTAGGCTTGCGCCTGCAGGATGGCTTCAGCGAGGAGCGGAACGACTCGATCTCGGCGGGACTCAGGAGCTCGTTTAAGCTCGATCACGTATTCCCGATTGCCGTTCTTGACGACGAGGTCCGCTTCGCCGGGGACTTGAGGCTCTCGGCGAACTTCCCAACCGGAGTCTCGGAAAAGATCCACCAGCTGGTTCTCATAGGCTCGTTCGGGTTTGGATACTTTCGGCATATTGTCATGGCCATGATAGTTGTCATGGCCAAGATAGTCAAGGCCATGAAATAAATCGTGGCCATGAATATACGCCTATAATAATCAATAGCTTACATAGGACTATCCCCCGACTTGATCTTCCAGGAAAGTTGATACAAATCCCAATCTCTTTTGCGAACAATTCAGGAAGGCCTCGGGGAACCCCGTGCCTGATTCCCCGCGGCACGGGTGGCTGAGGGGGTCTGCCGGGGCCTTGACCTGACGGTCCAACGTGACATCATGCGGCACTCAGTTTGCTCGTGACGGCGCCACAACCTTCGTTCGCAGCAGTATTCGAAACGCCAAGCCATGGGTTACGAGAAGAAGAGGCACGTAGGCAGCCAGGATAAAATAGCCGGCGCCTAACAAGCCTGGGTTATTTGGGAGTGATATGCGGCTTCCCAGATAAAAAGCGAAGAGCAGGTCCGCTGTTCCAAAGGTGTTGAAAACCCAAGTCACCACACTCCCCGTGCCGGTTCCCAGCGTGGCCACGGCGAGCAAAGCCAGAACCGCGGTTATGAAATCACCGTAAGCCACTGGTTGAGCAAATGTGGCAGGTAATTCTGGAGACACAACACCGGGCACCACAAATGCCAATCCGAGGAACCTGAACGCGTGCAGCAGTAGGATGGGCTTCAGATTCTCGGGGCTGGGGCGTTCACTTAGCGCTGGCCAAATGTATTGCCGCGCCACTATCCCCCAAACAGCCAAGCCGAACGCTACACTGATTCCAAACAAAACTGCAGATGGCATGATCGACCCTTTCTGGCGGCTTTCCTCACGAATGACCGCCTCCAATGTGCTCTCGCGAAGAGAGTTACTGTTGCGTTCCTGAACTCATTAAGGCCCTCAAGGGCATCAAGGGTCCGACGGGAATGTACTCGTGACGGAGCAACTCTTCCTTTGCGAGCGGCAGGATTTCCATGATGGCTCGTGCCTCGTCCTCGGTGTTTGCGTTGACCAGGAAGATCACCCCTTTGCCATCGCCGCGCGAATACCACTGTTGGATCTTCCCGTCGAGGTAGAGCTTCACAGTTGCCCGAATCTCTGCCGGTATGACAGCCATGATTTGTTGAGCGGTCACGCCCGGCTTCGCAGTCTCAATGACCAGCACTGCGGTGGTTTTAGGTGTAGGAATGCTGGGCACGCCTGAAGCGGCCCCGGATTGTGTCTGTTGTGGCATGATCAATTTTTCCTTTCCAAAGTTCGAGCCAGTGATATAGCGCTGCTTCTTCTCTTAACAGCTCTGCCAGTTCTTGGCACATTTCATAGGATGACGTATATCATCCCATGGATTCGAACTTTTTGCCCAGACTGTCCAGGCGCTCCCGGGGCGTGTTGCATTTTGGGATGATTCGCAGCATCCTATTTGTCATGCGTTATCGGCCCGAACACAAAATCGAGACTCACGAGAAGATCGTGAAAGATGCCTCCCGGCGCGTCCGCGCCGAAGGCTTGAACGGGGCTGCCGTTGCCGCTGTCATGCGCGACGCCGGCCTGACTCACGGGGGGTTTTACAAACACTTCGCGAGCAAGGACGACTTGCTCATTGAGTCCCTGAAAGAGGGTTTCCGAGACATCATCGCTAGCCTGGTTCATGCCGCCGAACAGTCGCCCCCTGGGGAGGCGTGGAAGGCAATTGTGGGGGCCTACCTACGTCCGGAAATGTGCGAACATCCCGAACACGGCTGCCCCCTGGCGACACTCGGTCCGGAGTTGGCTCGGGTCGATCGGAGGATGAAGCCGCAGATTTTGGCAGAGCTAGTGAACTATAAGAATCGAATGATGCCATTCATGCC
>QIAK01000332.1:5931-6436 GCA_003225515.1 Acidobacteriota bacterium
GGGGCCGTAGAAATTGCCCGCATGCTGCCAGATCCAGTACGAGGGCAAGTCCTGGGGACTGCCAGGGACTTTCTTTTGCGTAGCTTCTGACCTCAGCGGTCATACGGTCCCGCCTGAGCCTTCGGCTCCGATCATTCCGAGCCTATGATGTACGGATACAAGCCGATCATGCGGCACCAATACAAGCCTGTTGTGTTGCATGAATGCCAGCATATCGCGCTATGCTGGCATCCCATGGATTTCGCCTCAACCCCACGGGCAGACGTCCCGTTCAGCTAAACCGGAATCGGTAAGACTGTCCTTCGAGGAGCCATTCGGTTAGCCAAGAAGCCTGCCTACATTCCGTACGTCCAGCAGTGGGAAGACCTTCCAAACGAAGCCCTACGATTTCCAATCGGAACCGGCCCTCACGGCTCTGGCCTGGGACCGAGAACAGTTTTGACCGAAGAGGAAAAGCGGGATAAAACCTCGCAAACAGTAGCCGCACATCCCATCTGCGGCAGTC
>QIAK01000333.1:0-3813 GCA_003225515.1 Acidobacteriota bacterium
CAGGGCAATTCCGAAAATCACCAGCAGATGCATGGGTTGAAACAGTCCTTCAAACATACTGCCTCCTTAATCGAGAATCTCAAAGTCGCGTTATCGAAAACGCAGGCGCCGTCACCTGTAAACCGATGTCAGCGCCCGCCTGCAACGGGGGAGAACTTAGAACAATCAAAAACCGCGTCGAACCGAATCAGCTTCGACAGCGAGCTTGTTAACCAGGTTAAAGAACGCCGACGATTGACCAAGGAACAATGATTGTGGCCACGGCTCCCCCTTCTTTCGTCGACGTAGGTCGAATAACAGAGCAGTCAGGCAGATTCTTACTGATAAATTCGCAAGGCTCAGGCAGGATCAGGTTCGTCTGGTCGAGTTCTGAGTTGAGAGCGTTGAGATCTGGGAACGTGAGACCAGTTTCCGGATCGACCACACCGGCCAAAGGCTGAGCAACCGCATTGCCGGCCTTGTCATGCCATAGTCCGAAGTGGTCGATCTCGACTCCACCAATGCTCACCAGGATTCTCAGAACTTCGGGGTCCGTCGCCTTGAAGATCAGCGTAGGATACAGGCTCGCCCCGCCTTGCTCGATGAACGCAAAGTGAAATCCCGCCGTATTTGCGATGGCCTGCATGCGGGACTCTTGCGGCGTCGTTGGGGGAACCGGTTGGCCCTGGTTCGGAGGGGTGTCGCTGTCGTTCAGCGGGATGGCGGGCTGATCCTTAATTGTGAATGGTCCCTTGAGATTCACTCCGAAGTCAGGATTCTTGGTGCTTCGATAACGGGTATACCAACTGAGGTCAACGTTGAGCTTCAGCAGGTTTGTCAGTCTTCCGATATCCTTAGCGCCGGTCGCTTGACTGCTGGGCAAGGTGCGGAACGCATCCAGGTCAACCGGCTCTTCGCCCTTTGAGATCAAGTAGGCGTTCAGGAAGGCCGCGTGGCTCAATTCATCGTCGGTGTTATCTGCAATGTATTGCGCCATATCGCCATCAAGGTTGCTGAGCGCGGCGATGTAGGCCGGATTGCCCCCTTGAACCCCACCCAGTTCGTTGTATTGCTGCCATAGATCAGCTTCGATCAGTTCTGCTGCCGCCGCGAACCGCAGAAGTGCAACATCGCCTTTGGAGAGCTTGCCCGTGCTCCGTGTAGTTTCCGCGTCGGCCCGGTTTCCCAATATCGCGCTGGCTGATAACGTTGCTCCTGCAATGCCCAGTCCCTTGAGGAATGAACGCCTCTTGACTACGCCTTGCCAATGATGCTGAACATCTTCGGTTGAAGACTGGTTCGCTTCCGATGGATTTGTCTCGGACACCACGGCCGATGGAGAATTGTTTTCTTTCATCTTTTCGCTCCGATTCCTTTTCCTATGATTTGTGTTGCAGTGGTACTGTGCGTTAGACCATGTTGGCGCATTTCAAGATGCGTCAGGAATGTCATTTGATTGTCAACTCTTCGATAAGTTCGGCATAACAGCATCTCGGTCATGTTCTGACAAGAGGTATTCCTGCTTTCTTTATTTCTTGTCTTATCTCTGCAGATACAGCTTGACTAGTCACTACTTATTCCACATTAGTCAACAGTTTTCGCAGTGATCTAGTTCACGACGGGAAGTTTATAAGAGCTTTTACTTCACGCTGCTAAGGAGGCGACTCCAGGAAGTCGCCTCCTTCGCGCGCACCGGTTAAAAGACAAACTTCGCCTGCAGTTCGATTACCCTTGGCGACGCGTCCGCGCCCAGACCAGAACCATAGATGGTCGTCGGTTGACTGACGGTCTGAGTAATTTGTCCGAACTGATTGCTGTCTATGTTTGTGTTTGGGAAGGCAAAGTTCGGGTGATTGAAGAGATTAAAGAATCGCGCACCTACCGAGAACTGCGCCTTCTCCCACTTCGGGCCACGAAATTGGTTCCGGCGTTGGGTGCCGAAATCGTTTGTCGGATCCACGAAATTGGCCACGTTATAGCAGGGATTCGGCTGCCCGTTTACGAGTTGCGCGGCTGATGCGCCGCAATTAATGTTTAGCGAGCCCACGACGTTCGCGAGGACTGCGGTCGTAGTGGCCGGGCTTGTACTTCCGAACAGACTACCCTGTAGCGCGGCTGTTTCGTTACTACTCCAGATCGAGTAAGGGAATCCGGTGTGTTTGAAAATCGTTCCCGAGAGATTCCAGCCCTTCACTAGCACGTTGGGACCGCGGGCGGTGAGGTGCCGGAAGGCATCGCTCCAAACGTAGTTCATGACGAATGATTGCCGGACATCGTAATCAGCACTGCCGTAGTTGAGTTGTCGGATATTTAATGGATTGAGCGGTGTGACAACATCGACGTTGCCGTTGCCGTTCAAGCCGAAGGGGTTCAACGAGCTATTCGAGATCTCATCCAGGGCGTGACTATAGGTATAGGACGCCTGGAACTGAAAGCCTCCAGTAAAGTTGTGGGCGGCAGTCAGCGTAACGCCGTTGTAGTTTGAGTTGCCGACGTTTTGGGTCTGGGCAACCACTCCGAATCGCGCGTCTGGCTGGGTGATCGGCAGACCTCCGAATGCGGCGCCGGTTGGACTAAAGGCGTTTAGGGCTGGATTCGTGATTTCTTCGTGCTCACCATGATTGCCCACATATTTCACGCTCAGCGTGGTGTGCCAACCCAGAGCCTGCTGTATTTCCAAGTCCCACTCGTCGTAACGCGGGATCTGTACTTTGCCAGGGTTAAAGAAATTGAAGGCGGGAACCGCCCCTCCATTCGCAAAATTGGCTCGGAACGCAGCGTTGGCCGCGGTCGCTTGTCCGTTCAGGTTTCCCAGCACCCCGGGTGACAGGGCACCATTGAAGAGCACGAACGATGGATCATTTGGCGCGTTAGTTAAGATGTCATCGATTCCTCCCGTTGGAATCGCATCACTGAAGATGCCGATTCCCCCGCGGACCACAGTGTTCTTGGCACCGAATGGCGACCATGCAAAGCCTACCTTGGGCTCATACACAATCGACGTCACCGAGGGAAACGCGGTGTTCAATCCCGTGGTTAAGGCCTGGTTCACAGGCGCCGTGCGGTCTAGATTCTGAAATGAGCCGGACAGGCTTTGGAAGCAATTGGTTTGGCAGACTGGATTCGACAAGTGGTCAAACCGCATACTGAGCGTCAACTTCAAGTTGGAGGTGACCTTGACCTCGTCGGATGCATACCAGCCAAGCTGGTAGAGCGCGATCGGCACATTCGTGTTGAGAGGAAAGTTCTGGGCTACCAGATTCCCTACCCCAGCATTGCCAGGTGCGACGCCTCCGAATGCAAAGTCGTTTAGCGAGACTTCCTCAGCAAATGGAATTACTCCGGTGAAATTATGGTCGCTCACATCGTCGCGGCGAAAGTTCACTCCGAAACGAAGACCGTGCCTTCCGTGAGTCCAGCTAAAGTCATCGACTATTCCATACTGAGTGACGGACCGGCCTTGCGGGAAGGCGGTACCATCATTGTTCAGAGAGAATAGCGAGTTATCAGCGAACGCAACGGTCTGCGGAAGAGTCTGGAATTCGGCAGTGGGGTTCGCCATGGTGAAGAGCGCGCTGTACCACTGCAGGGAGGCGATGAAATTATTTACCTTGTTGTTCCCGACTGTGTGGGTTTCGCTCAACTGGGTTTGCCATTCCGGCTGAGTGCTGTGAGCGTCGAAGGCGGGAGTCAGGGGATCGGTGTAGGTGGCCTGGATGCCGCTTTCGTGTTGCACTCGGACGAAGAGTTTGTCGTTGTTACCAATATTCTGATCGTAGCGGCCCACAATCAGATAATCGTTGGTTGCCTGCGACGTTCCGCCCTGCAGTTGCG
>QIAK01000333.1:3831-4799 GCA_003225515.1 Acidobacteriota bacterium
TTCCCGCCAAGCTAGTGACGTTCGAACAACCCCCACCCGCGAGAGTGTTCTGCGCGCGGGCTGCGCCCGGAGTCGCGTTCCAGATCCCAAATAGCTGATTGTAAAACGGCACCGAGGCGGGACTGACGTTGTTCAAGTTGGCTACTACAGCATTTTCAAATTGCTGGGTCGGAAGATTGACCGAAAAGAGCGACGGAATCACCAGGCGGATGCCTTCATAGTCGACAAAGAAGAACGATTTGTCCTTCTTGATTGGCCCACCGAATGAAGTCGCGTATTGATTGGCATTCACGAACGGTCGCGGATCGACTTGGCTCCCCGCGATACCATTGGCCTGGTTCCGAAAATAGTTGTTCGAGTTCAGAGCTCGGCCGTTCCACCAGTATTCCGCATTTCCATGAAAATAATTAGTGCCGGACTTCGAAACGTAATTAATATTCGCTCCAGCCAGCCCGCCAAATTGGCCACTGTAGCCATTGGTTACTACACTGGTCTCCTGCACGTCGTTCAGCCCGAGCGTCAAGTTAGTCGCGCCGCTATTGTTGATGTTGAAGTAGGGATCGTTATCATTGGCACCGTCGTACGTGAACACATTGGAGTTCGACGGCAAACCGAAGAACTCATAGTTACCGCCACCAAACACAGAACCCCCGGTCGTGTTCATCACGACTCCAGGCGCTGTCAATGCGACGGCGCTCAGGTCATTTCCCGGATTCGGCAACAGGGCGATTTGCTGGGCATTGAAGTTTGTCTGAAGATTGGCGTCTTCGGTCTGCACGCCTGTCACCGCATCGGTGACGTCCACGGACTCGACTTGTGACGAGAGAGATAGCTGCAGGTTCACCGTGGTGTTGGTCCCGAGCGTGACCGTTACAGTCTTGAGGACCTTCTGAAACCCGGCGACATTCGCTGACACCGAATAGTTTCCCGGCTGCAGAAGCGAGAAGTTATACGATCCCTGCTCATTA
>QIAK01000333.1:4809-11728 GCA_003225515.1 Acidobacteriota bacterium
AATGAAATAGCCGCGCCGGAAAGGACGGCCGCTGTTGGATCTGTAACAAGACCCGTAATCTCTCCCGTTGTTGAAGTCTGTGCGCCGACTCTGACGGCTGCCATCAATACAACCAATAGCAACAGTAAGTATGTTTGCGTGACGATATTCACCCGTTGCTGCCGACTACCATCTTTCATCTTAATGCTCCAGTTCTTTTGGCGTTTGATTTTGCTCCAAGTACTTAGAACGTCTCAGGCCCGGTTTTATTCCCCGGTCTGAGAGAAATAGGCTTCTCTGACATACAAGACTTTTGGGACGACTCGCCACAGACAGATGCTTGATTAGCGACAATCAAGGCGGAGTGTTGTTCAGTTGGACTAGGAGACTCCGGCGCGTTCACGACGACCTCCTACCAGCCAGGCCACGCCGATACTGATGGCATAGAGCGCCACCATCGGAGCCGCGAAAAGACACATGTTGAGGATGTCGGCGGTGGGCGTGATGACGGCGGCCACTATAAAGATGACAAGGACGGAATAGCGAACATTCCGCCACATCCATCCCGCCGTAATCACCCGCATCAAGGCCAGGAAGAACACCAGGATCGGCATTTCAAACATCAGCCCAAGACCAATGATGATTGTGGCAAAGAGCTTCGTATACTCTCCAATCGTAATCATCGGCTGGAAACGTTCGCCGTAACCGATCAGGAAGTCCAGGGAGGCCGGATAAACCATCTTGTAGCCGAATAGGCCACCGGCAAGGAATAGGCTAACCGTACTGATTAAGAAAGGAAGAGCATACCGCCTCTCTGTGCGGTAAAGTCCAGGAGCGATAAACAACCAGAATTGATAGAACACAAATGGCGACGCGGCAAATAGTCCAAGAACAAGAGACACCAGAAGATAGAGATTAAAGGGCTCGGTTGGGTTTAAGTACACTAACTTCCCTTCGATGCCATGGTGCCGTAACGCTTGAATGATCGGTTGCTGCATTAAGCCGAACAGCCGGTCCGCGAATGACCAGCACACGACAAAGCCGACTACTATTCCAAGAATTGAAAAGATGATCCGCTTCCTCAACTCTTCCAAGTGGGCCAAGAAAGGCATGGCGTGTTCATGCAGGGGCAGGACGGAAGCGACAACGCTAGCCATGTGGAGCTCCCTCTTGTTTCTGACCCTCTTGCGCCGGATCGCTGTTTGCAGCGCCCGTGCATCTCTCAACAGCATTGGGGTGGCACAACCCTGCTTCGTTCATTGGACTAGACCAAGGCCTCTCGCTGGACGATGAGAGTTCGTCTTTGCATGCGAAACAGAATGCGACGAGCAGTATCGCCACCAGACCTGTGAGACCGTATGACATTAGTTCCAGCATTCGCGTCCATTCTGCTCGCCTGGCTGCCTTGCTTCGGCTGCCTGCTATTGATGAGCATCGCCACTCCTAGAAACCTTATGGAGCGCGACTGCTTTGGCAAATCGGAGCAAGGGCGCACCAAAAGTACGCCCTTGCTAAGACTCGTGCATTAGTTGACAGTGACGCTGACAGGTACGCTATGGCTTAACGCACCGGACGTTCCCGTTACTGTCACCGTTGTTTGAGATGAGACAGGTGCTTTGGCTTTGCTGCCACCGCATCCGAGGGTGAATAGTGAAGTGAGAAGCAGCAAGCTTAGGATGCTGAGACCAACAAAATGTTTTCGCGTGAGCGGTTTCCGCCTGCGAGTGGCGAATAGAGTTCCAAATAGCCCCAATCCAGGCATCAGCATAGCCGGCCCATAGCCTCCAACTGGAGGTGTAGCGGCCGCAGAGACCGTCAGGGTCGAGGATGAAGCGCTCGATCCGGGAGAGATCGTCGATGGGCTCAGAGCGCAGGTCAAACCTGTCGGTGCCGAACAGGCAAGTACGATCTGGCCGTTGAAGCCGCCGACCGCACTAGCGCTGATCATCAGGGTCGTCGAGCCACCCGACATGACGGTTGCACTCGAAGCCGAAAGATTCAGCGAAAAATTCGGGCCACTGACCACAGCTGCGGGAACAAGGCTCGCGAATACAGCGGTGGTACTTCCTCCAGTGGGAAAGTTAGGTTGGTTGGAGCCGCCTGCTGTCAGATATAGAGTCCCAGGATCTCCGGAAGGGCCTCCTCCCCCAAACGCCATATCCCATAGGCCGGGATTCGACAGCACTTTGTTAGAAGAGTCGGAGAGCTGGCCGAGAAACTTTCCAGTTGTGTCGAACGCGTTAATGGTACCGTCACCGAAGTTGCCCACCAGAATCGCGCTCGGGAAGTCTCCGAATGTGGCGGGCGCCGCCACAACGCCCCAGGGCGCGTTGAGTTTCCCACCCGCAGCGACAAAGGTGCTCACGAAATTGCCATTCGCGTCGAAGATATCAACCTGCCCCATACCGGCGCCGGGCTGAGCGTCGTGCTTGGCAGCATCCTGCATGGCGTAGGCAACGTAGATCTGGTTTCCGATGACGCGAATCCCGTGGGGAGCGAAGCCCGCGGGAAGCTTTGGATCGGTGAACGAGCCGCTCAACGAAGTAAGATTAAAATTGTGATCGAAAACGTCGATTTTCCCGCTATTGAAATTAGCCGCCAGAAGAAACGTGCTGTTGAGCGACGCCAGGCCTTTATAAACTGCGCCACTGGCGGAGTTATCGAAAGCCACATCTGCGGTGTTGCTTGCGCCGGTCCAGCTGGCGATGAGGCCATCCTCAGTGTCAAAGATAAACAGCCCGCCCTTGAAATTGGCACTGTTCCCGTTCGAGACCGTGCCCGTGGGACAGCCGGGGCTGCAGTTACCATTTGGGTTGTGCGTTGCCCCAGGTATGGTCACGATGAGCCCGGTATCCTTAGTGCCCTGGTTATCATAGAGAGTGGATGTACCGCTGTTATTGTTTGCGATCCAGAAGTCCTGCCCGGGAAGAAAAGAGATTCCCCAGGGATTCAACAGTTGAGAGTCGGTAGTATTCGCTACGCCGGCAGTATTGGAGACCAGATTGGTCTGGGAATAGCCGGCCTGCTGAGCGAGCAATCCCGAGGGAAGTGCTAACGTCATCAGCAGTCCAATTAACGAGATTGCTTTTTTCATTGTGTCCTCTAAGAAATATGAGTGTCGGATTTGTGCGACTCTGAATCTGAATACTGGTTCGTTATTGAACATGCCGGTTGGACAGAGAATCGAGCATCAGATTGATTCTTCTTGAGTCTCGAACTCTCTGCCGCAACCGCGTGCGCCCGACATCTTGATCCCGACCTATTGAGCGCCTGAAGCGGATGAAGGGCTTGGGTTTGGAGAGTTCGCCTTGCCAAGCATGACCATCTCCCGTGAAGTCGGCATGGTATAGACGCCCTCCAAGGTTTTGATCTTGCTCAAAAAGTACTTGCCACCGACATGCTCGAAGCTGAGTGTCGGCTGATCCCCGGGCTTGCCATCGAAAGAGATGGGCAGTATAAATGCGCCACCTTTGTTATAGCCGCGGATGAATAAGTTCCGGTTTACATCGGGACTAAGACGACTTACGCGGTATTCGCCTGCAGGAAGCGTTGCGCCTCCAGCCACGAACTCGAACGGAACATTTACGACGACCGCATCGGCATCTTGAGCACGGGCACTTACCCCAACGCCAAGTAAGCACGTCAACATAAATGCGGCTGCCAAATATGACTTCTTCATGATGTCTCCTTATTTAATTACCTTGACTCTTTCACTGTTGATAACTGCATGGGGAGGCATTTATTCCGTACACGCCGCCGCACCCTTCGGTTATCTACATACATGTAAGTGTCTATGGGTTAGACGCGCTCATCGCTGTCGAGATGCAGCACCGATGTCATTTACTTGTCACTTATTTGTCGCGAGGTTGTAACCGGCGTGAGTGCTGGTATTCATAGCCAGCATTATGGTGGTCGCCGTACAATGCGATAGGTATCGAACCTGTTTCTTACAAGATTGGCGGGGCGTGTGTTCGGTGAAGGAGTGGATTACCGAGCGACACTGGTCGAATATGTGCGAGGGATTGAGTCCCGAAGGCACTCGGCAAAAAGACCAATAATCTTCTTCGTCACCCTGCTGGTCGGAGCTGGCTCTTCGGAGGCGAAAGGCATCCGCTCGTCGAAGTATCTGTTAAGGCGTTCGCGAAGGCATAACCGCACGCGCCATAGCCGCGCCTTGACCGCGGCCTGGCTAAGGTTTAGCACTCGTGCGGTCTGTTCGATCGAGAGTCCCTCGACGTCACGGAGTACAAAGACCGTCCGCAAGATCGGGCGCAATTCCTCCACGGTTCTGGTAAGGATGTCTCGCAATTCGGAAGCCCAACATAGTTGCTCTGGATTCGGGGCGTGATCGGGCACGTCTACTGGAAGCGCGTCCCCATCCGACTCAAAATCCTCATCCAAGGAAACCTCTTTGTGGGCGCGCTGTTTTCGCAGCTTCATAAGCGACTGGTTCACAGTAATGCGAATCAGCCAGGTTGAGAATTGTGAGTCTTCTCTGAATTCCCCCAGATTCTGAAAGGCTTTCAAGAGCGCTTCTTGGACCGCATCTTCGGAGTCTTCCCGGTTGCGCGTGACAGTTTGAGAGATCCGGAGAAGTCTGCGGTCGTATCGCTTTACGAGTTGCTCGAAGGCGGCAACATCCCCTTTTTTGCTAGCATGGACAAGATCCAGGTCGTTGCTTGCAGCGAATTGTGACAAGTTTGCGTTCATTCTTGTTTACGCGCCTTTCGGAGAGCAACCCTTTTGCAGCGCAACCGATATGGCTGCGAGCGGGAGGCCGTCTCCTTGCGCACCAGTTAGGCGTCTGATCTCACTGCACCACGACTTTGCCGGTCATCTTCGGGTGGATCGTGCAGTAGTAGGGATAGGTTCCCGCCTTGGTAAATGTGTAGACGAACTTTTCATCCGTATCGAGCACCTTGGACTTGAACACACCCTCTGTGCTGACCGAGGTATGGGGAATGTCGTCTTTGTTTGTCCACGTAACCGTCGCGCCGACGGGTACCGTTATGGTCTGGGGCCCGAAAACGAAGTTGTCGATGTTGACGGCCGCATTTCCCGCGGAGGGCTGGTCATTCGCGGTTACGGTTGGTGATCCTGCGACTAGCAGTACGATCGCAATGATTACCGATGCTGTGAAACTTGCAACCCAGAAACTGTTCCGTTTCATTGTTCTGTTTCCTTTAACAGCTTGATTTTTTTCCTTCATTTTCACTGTTCGGGGGCTGATGGTTGGTTCAGTTAACGACTACCAGGGCCGCTGCCACTTCCTGAAGCCGAAGACGCCGAGTCCGCAAGTGGCGAATCGACAACCGCAAGGCTCCGTCCGCTGACCAGATAGTTCACGTCCGTGATTCCCAACACCCGTTGCAACTGGTCGGATGGCACTTTCATGGGTCCGGCTGAGGGAGCAGTTCCCGGCGCGGGTTGAGGGAATGCAGTGGACATCGCCGTGTGGAACGAAACCTTCCCTTCCACCTTCTGCATGATCTGGTGGATGTGGCCGTTTAACACCGTCACCGAACCGAAGCGCTTGACATAAGACAAGGCTTGTTCACTGTCGTCGGTTCCCCATCCCCAATCTGGATAGATGGTCCACAGTGGAATGTGTGCAAAGAGCACAATCGGAGTGCTGGCAGAACGGCCCTTGAGATCGTCCTCTAGCCATTCCAGTTGTTCGTGACCGAGCGAGCCCATGCCGCCAGCCTTGAGATTTGCTACATTCACCAGCCCCACAAAGTGGACGCCCTTTTGATCGAAGCTGTACCAGCCACTGCCTTTTGTGCCTTTCCCATAGCGCTGCAGATATTGCTCGCCGTTATCCGACAGCATGTCGTGCTCGCCCGGCACAAAGTAGATTTGTTTCGCGGAGGCTCCTTTTGTCGAACTCACTCGGCTTCGAGAGCTGACTCAGATCACCGGTGTGAATGATGAAATCGGGTTTGTGGGGCATGCCGTTGATCTTGTTGATTGCGGTCTGCAGAGTAGCGGTGACGTCCGGGTTGGCCGGTTTGTTGAATCCAATGTGGCTGTCGCTAATCTGGACAAAGGTAAAATCGCCGCCATTGCCACCACTTCGATGCGCGGTCTTTGCGAAAGCCCGAGACGTCGGAATGCCGCCGCTCAGAGTCCATACCAGTCCAGTGCCGGCCCATGCCATGCACTTGAGAAATCCCCGACGATCGACGCCGTCGTTGTTCAGGTCTTGCAATGTCTGATCGATAAGATCTTTGTTCTTGTCTACCATCTGGCCTCCGGTGTTTTCGTAGCGTTCACAGTTGATAACTGGACTGAGTCGGTTTTATTCCCGCCGAACAATAGAAGGGCATCCGAAACTTCTGCGGTTGGGGCATTATGAAGGTAAATACGGAAGGCACATCGCGGAAATCCCTGATACGCACCGGCAAGGTCGAACTGCTTGAATTCTTTGCGCAGAGGCGCGCCTGCGACGACCAGGATCGTGGGATGGCGTGTTCCGTCGCCAGGGCATTGGTGCGGGGAGCGAGGAATGCGTTGTTGACCGTGACGCCGTTGTGGCTAGCGCGCTCGCTTGGTGGTTGGCAAGGTGAGAGCAGCCCTCAACTGAAGACGCGACGGGCGCGGGAACGCCCGTCGCGTCGAATTTGCTCGGCGCGGGTCCGAACCCGCCCCCCTGACGGCGACGGAACACGCCATTCCACGATCCTGGTCGTCGCAGGCGCGCCTCTGCGCAAAGAATTCCAGCAGTTCGACCTTGCCGGTGCGTATCAGGGATTTCCGCGATGTGCCTTCCGTATTTACCTTCATAATGCCCCTTGCTCCCGAATGTATTCCTGAGCGGGATCTCGCGTCGGAGCGCCCTAATTAGGGAGGTTCACACCGCTCAGAAAGCCGCCCAAATGACCGGTCAGCGCAACAATACCCACTGCCAGAAATTCCACGGCGAAGCGATAGCTAGGCA
>QIAK01000616.1 GCA_003225515.1 Acidobacteriota bacterium
TGAATCACAGCTGATCGCACAGAGCTATCGTGGTCTGCGGTCCGGTCATCGACACGCGAAGAGACTCTTAGAAGCTCCGCTCCGCACTGGCGTCAACCTGTCCAGGTCTAATGTCCTGTGACCGCCGGCGCTCGCTCAAACGCGGCGACGGCTCTTGCCCCTAATAAAGCATTGAGTTCTGCGACGAGCTTGGTTAATCTGGCCGGGTCTTGCTCGTGTATGACTGCGATACAAAGGCGGTCAATTTCTTGCTTCTCTTCAGTTGTCAAGGCGCGCCACTTTTCTGGGAGAGGGCTGAAACAGGTAGTCGTAGGGTAGCAAAATCAGCCTGACTGGCAAGCGCCAAAATGCGCCAAGAGCGAGTGTCTCGGGGGGTGCTTTGAGCGTCTTATCAAAGCCTAAGGTCTAGGATCTTCGATCAGATCGCCTTTCCAGAAACTCTCGGTCGCCTGATAGTTCTCCAGCGGCAACCCCTCGTAGGTGTTCGATATGCTGCCTGAGCAGGACCCGAAGTTCAGACAAGATTAGCAAGGCATCTGCGTCGCTTGCAGTCTTTGCCAGATCACACGCACGGCGAATTTTGTCTTCTAAACGGCGGGAGGGCACTTTACGACCCTTTTACCCCACCGTGGGCCAAGGCTCTATACACGGAAGCCTGTAGTTTTGTCGTGTTCCCGACAATCTTCCGGAGCACGCGCTTTGTACGGTTTCGTACAGGGAAGTCTGTATGGCATCCGAGAAAAGCTCGTGGCAGCCTTACAGGAGACCATGCCTGATCGCACCTTCCGAGAACTAGCTCAGGAACTTGAGGAAACCGCTTCAAAGTTCAAAGCGACGAAGGACCCCGCGGTACGTCGGGAAATTCTCGCATACATGCGAGTGCTGATCGGAGAGGCCGACCGAATTATGGCGCAACGGTCGCCGGTCTCGAACTAGTTTGGTTCCCCGCAGAAGCGAAAAAGAGTCGCGATTACACTCAAAATGGACGGGGAACTCAATTATGCCCGATTCTTTGCCCGATTCTTCGAGCCGATTCTGATTCGACTCTCATCCTGACTGCTCGTTCTCGCATTTCGCGAGCTAATTTCCTCATCTCTTCCGCAGAGCGATGTTGGGCATGCATACTTTGCCGCAGAAGTTCAGCGTCAACATCCAGAGGGCGCGAACGTGGAGACTTCGTTTGCGACAGGACGAGACATCTCTCGACGCGATTGAGAGGATTGGGATTGTACGACGATTGGGATTGTAGCTGTGATTTGAAATCAATTGTTGCGAAATCGCGGTTTCGTAGTGTCCTAAATTGCCTTTTTCTAGTTGGCATCGCTGTTGGATTCGCACCCGTGGACTGGCGAGACAATGCTCCCGATGGGAGCTATAAAGCAATAATTCGTGCGGTGGGGCTTTTCCCCGAACTGATCCCGGTAGACGATACAGCCTACCAACTGTATCCACTCACTTCCCTGAGCCTTTTGCTTAGCAAATCCGGCGATTCCGGCGGTGTAGGTAACGCCTTGCGTCGGGAACATGGACCCGCCGAACATTTTGGGGCTCTTCTTGGTGAAATCATTCCCGTTAGCCAGAGCGCATGTACTCTCTCCAAACTTCCGCAATTGAGCAAATGGCTCTTTCGGGTCGAACTTTTCCTTGGGGAACATGCTAGGGTCGTAAGCCTCAACGAAAGTGTTGACCGACAATGCCGGAGAACTCCCAAAATTTTTGATGACTATCTCAAGGGTGCCGCTAATGAAATACGTGGGGTCTTTATCGTCGCCAGCTTTAACGAAGCCGATGGGTTGAGTGACTCGCATGGATTCGACGCCAACCCACGGGCGAGCAGATCGTGTAAGGGCATCATGGGCGATGTCGGCGGACTTCTTCGTAGCGATGGCTTGAGCCTTGGCTTCGGCAGCCAAATCCCTCGTTCTATCAGCCTGATCTTTCATTCGGTCAGCAAAATCCTTCATTCGCTCGGCTTGTTTTCCAGCAGCGTCCGCTTGCTTGGCAGCGGCAACAGCCAGATCATGCGTATCCTGTCCGCCCTCGATTATTTCAACGAGGGTAGCGATGCCGACAAAGGCCAGAACGAACGTGAAGACAGCCATCCACACTGTCGCACTCGCGGTAACCCGTACTCCCTTATCTGCGGGGCTTTCTTTCACGTTGCGGGCTTTGCGTTCCTGAAACTTGCGTTCGATGTATCCGACGAATCCCATCCGCCTACCTCGATTCGCGTTTCGTATTGGGCCAATGGCCGCGCTATGCTTTGGCTCATCGCATGGATTCTGGAAGGCTTTATGACTTCCTCACGGCACGAGTGATATAGGCCATTTGCTCGTATCTTCGCTCAGAACAGCCGTTCCTACTGGTTTTCACACCGTGAATGACTATTCATTCAAGCTTCATTGGATTGAACAACATACGATCAAGATCGTGGTTAAACCGTCCGATTTTCCATCTTCGGCGGTCTGACGCACGGCTAAACGGCTGACGGGGTTTTAGGGCCGATGTATAAATGTGATCCGCGTGATCCAATCGCGGTTCTCCTGAATTGACAGTACTTGCAAAAAA
>QIAK01000334.1:0-7147 GCA_003225515.1 Acidobacteriota bacterium
ACTGTTTGACTCTGGACCGAAGGCGCCGTATACGAGCCCGTAGACGAGATAATCCCGGTCGATGAATCGCCGCCGGTCACTTGATTTACCTGCCAAGTCACGTCCGTGTCCTCAGCACCTTGGACCGTGGCGGTAAATGACTGCGTGCCTCCCGCAGCCAGAGTCGCAGAAGTCGGAGAAATGGAAATTGTGATTGCAGGCTGCATAATCGCCCGATTCGCGCTGCCACTACACGCGAGCATCAGGGTGAGCGAAAGAATGGCGAGAGCGAGAGGTGCTGGCCTCAGTGAAGACAAGTCAATTCTCCGCGCGAGCTGGGTCTGGAATAACAAGGGGGACAACAACGCCACATCTTTGGCGAGCATTTTAACAATCATCCCCGGGATGTCAAGGGATACTCACGAATAGGTGATCTGAAGCTGCGTGTAAATAGGTCAGCAGTACTTCGATCACAGCTACAACCGGAGCGTGATCTGCGGGAACAGTTGATGTGGTCGCACCAACACCAACAACCAGAGCGGCTGTGTTGCTGGTCTTGATGTCAGTTGGGGGAACGATGGCAGTCAGTTTCGTCGCACTCACGAGAGTGGTCTCGGATGATACGGGGGAGGATCGTGTCAGTAGACGGTCTCTAAGAGATCTTGTCATGCCGAAATCGCGCAGGCCTCGTACGGGCGATTCATCGGCTGGTCGTGTGCGAA
Organism: Acidobacteriota bacterium; assembly: GCA_003225515.1. GTDB lineage: Bacteria > Acidobacteriota > Terriglobia > Terriglobales > Acidobacteriaceae > Sulfotelmatobacter. The sequence goes on from QIAK01000334.1 coordinate 702, forward strand.
CGTTGCCTGCTGACGTTTGAGGTTCCCAAAGTATGCCGATTCACACTGCTTTCTGCTAATCTCCTCCTAGCCCTGTTGTTTCTGTCTTGTGGTAAAAATAGGCTATTCAAACGGTTCAATCAGAGTTGTTGAGTCAAATTGCGCCGGAGGAGTCTCTCCGGGAAAATTGAGTTGTGTCAATGTCGAATGCGAATCAGCAGCAGGATGTGTCTGTGTTGTCCTCAGCCAAGAGCGGATTGGTCTACCTGACAGCAAATGACTGGGCTCTGATCGTGGATAAGGCGGTTCGCCGCCCGTTCAAAGCGGGCGAGCAAATTGTGCAGATGGGGAAACGAACGCACGGCGTCTATCTGCTGGTAAAGGGCACGGCATCCGTGCAGATTCAAGCGCAAGGAACCATACTGTCGATTAGTGCAGGCGAGGTTTGCGGTGAAATTTCTTTTCTCGACGAACTTCCGGCAACGGCGAATGTTGTTGCCAATGAGAGCGTCGAGACTTATTACCTGGATCGCCCGACGCTGCAGTCGTTGTTTGAACTCTTTCCCCATCTAGGTTCGCGCTTTTACCATTCGCTGGCGTCTATCCTTTCGCGCCGACTTCGGGAATTGATAAGTCAAGTGGCGCCCAAGCCGGCACCCTAAGAATTCATTCCAGAATAGAATGCTGTGCTAGCCTAAAAGCGCACCGTGCTCATGTGATACGAACCAGCGCGCGGAATTCTCCTTGTTCGCTCCCGTCAATCTCGGTCTCATCAGTCCCGCTCCTGTAAATCTGCGGCTTGCACTGCTCTCGGCCGCAGTGCTCGGATTCCGGCACGGACTTGACTATGACCACATCGCGGCCATCACCGACATCAGCAGTGTGCAGTCCAAAGCGCGCGATGCCATACGTTACGGACTCCTCTACGTGGCAGGGCACGCGACCACCGTAGCGATATTGGGCGCGGCTGCGGTCGTGTTCCGTATCGCGCTGCCGGCAGCCAGCAACCGCTGGGCGGAGCGTCTTGTGGGCATTACGTTGCTGGTGCTGGGAGTTTATGTGCTTGGAACGTTCTTTCGTCCGACGACACACAGCCACGTCCGCCCACGTACCCGTATCACACTACTGATCAACGGGGCGTTATGGCTTTACTGGAAGGCAACCCGAATTTTTGGCGGCACACGGGTCCAGGCTCCGCAGGTCTTTAAGGACGGATACAGCACGGGCTCGACTTTTGGCGTGGGCGTAATCCACGGTCTAGGGGCGGAGACTCCGACGCAGCTTCTGCTATTCCTGATGGCAGCCAATCTGGGCGGGACGGGAGAGGGATTGTTAGGTCTGCTCATGTTCATTGTGGGGCTGATCTTTATGAACACCCTGATGTGCGCCTCGGCGGCTGGGCTCTTCTCCGCAACGTTCGCGCGGCCAAATGCTCTCCGGGCTCTGACGTTAGTTACTTCGGCGTACAGCATTGTTGTGGGATCCATATTCTTACTCGGGTCAGCAGCGAAACTGCCTTCTTTAACCGGGTGAGCCAATGGCTGAAAGACACCAATTTGTCTAGTCTAGGACGCTGGAAGATGCTTCCGGCCAGCTTGGTTCTGCGGCCATCAATCCAATAAGTCGCAAAAGGATGTTTCATGTGTGCACCAGTTTGCACTTGAGAATATGCCAGTGTTCGGCTATTCTTCGTTAACTCTTTTGGATGTAGCGATTTGAGTGTAGTCCCAATTTGGCACCCGGAGTGCACTAGAGCAATTGGGAATTTGTTCCCACTTCTGCCCTTGCACGATTCAGGAGGATCTAATGAAGCGTATCTTGTGGATGGCTCTGCTGGCGCTGGCCCTGCCCCTGGCAGCATTCGCCACTAACTCGGTTGATTTCACCAATAGCGGCGGCACTTTGTCTGGCAGCAGCGCAGGAATGACCCTCAGCAGTTCTACGTTGATTGCGGTCAATGGATTGAACGGATTAGGCCTGGTGACGGGTAACGACCTGGGCAACATAACGTTCTCAACCGCAGGTTTGATCTCAGGGAATCTTCAGATGGGCGCCACCTTCGACGCCGGCGGAAGCTTCGTTATCAACGGCAGTGGCAGCAATGGGATTCCGAATGGCGCGATCTTTACGGGAAGTTTCAGCGGGCCAGTGACCTGGACCCTGATTACGCTGGCCAATGGAACCCATAACTACACGCTCTCAGGAACTGTAACTGGCACGTGGTACACCGGGGTTACGGTGGACGGAGCGACGGTACAGTTGACCATCAATACTGGAAAGGGATTCTTTGACGGATCGACTCAGATCTCCAGTGGCGACACCAACTTCAGCGTTGCGGTTCCAGAGCCGGGCAGCCTCACTTTGCTGGGCACCGGGCTGGTCGGCCTTGCCGGAATACTGCGCCGCAGAATGAAAGCCTAGTTCGTTCCGATTCCCTGAATCGAAGCCCCGCCAAAATGGCGGGGCTTTTTCTGCGCCCTAATTCCGAACCAACCTCCACCGCCGCCATTACCCCGGTAATCTGACCGAGGGGATTACCGTTGACCCTTCCAGCACGGCCTCTTAAATTGCCAACAGGGGGTTGCATGAAAGATATCCATGAGGTCCTGCGGCAGAAGCAGGCAAAATACGCCCAACTTGGCAAACAGATTGAGATGCTCCAGCAGGCAGCGGAAAAGCTGCGCGAAGTAGCACCGTTGCTGGCTGAGAACGATGACGATGACAACGGCGTGCTGGCCGAAGTAGATGACTCCTCCCTGCAAGGGGATTCCATGGCGGCCAAGGCTGGCGCAAGTTCAGGCAGCCCGTCCTCATCCAAAGCAGCGCGTCCCACAGCTCCTCGCTGGCCGTAGTCAGGCCGGCGTTGCGAACCGAAGTATTTATGACACTTCAGGCATTATTGGTTTCGACCGACGACAGCGCGGCGGATGTGCTGGGCAGAGTTCTGCCCACATTCGGCATTGCCATGGACCGTTCGAGCGATCCGGAGACTACGATCGCCCGAATTCAGCAGCAGAAATTCGAGGCGCTGATCGTCGATTTCGATAATCCGGAAATGGCGGAAGACGTACTCCGGCAAGCCAAGAAGCTAGGTTCGGAACCGTTGGGAATTGCGTTGGTGGCAGATACGGAAAAGGTGCGTGCCATTCTCAGTGGCGGGGCGCACTTCGTGCTCTACAAGCCTTTAACTGATGAAGCGGCGAAAGCCGGACTGCGCGCGGCAGCGGCTCTCTTAAACCGGGAGCGGCGGCGTGCAGTACGGATTCCGGTGCAGGCTCCGGTGGAGATCACGTTGCCTGATACTCGCAAGGCCGATGGCATTCTTCTGGATCTATCCGAGACCGGCATGGATGTTTTGACGGCGGAGGCGCAGATACCAGGGTCGCTCCTGGCTTTTCAGTTTCAAGTGCCCGAGGGTGGTCCGAAAGTCGAGGCACACGGACAGGTTGCCTGGGCCAATTCCAATGGTCAGACCGGCGTGCATTTTCTGGATCTGACCGAGGCGACGAAGGCGGAGTTGAAGACGTGGCTACAGGCGGCAGCTAGCGCGGCAGGAGGAGCGGGTGTTGATGAGACGGTCGCGCACTGTAAGCTGACCGATCTAAGTCTGGGCGGCTGCTACGTACAAACCGACGCGCCATTTCCAGAGCGTGCACTGGTTGATCTTTGTTTGAAAGCCGAAGAGCACGAAGTTCATACCGAAGGCATGGTGCGAGTGGCTCATCCCGGCCACGGCATGGGAGTCGAGTTCCCTTCCCGCACCCCGGAGCAGCGTGCCCAGGTGGGCAATCTGATTAGTTTTCTACGTACCTGTCCCGCAACCATGCTGGAATTGATTATTTCTCCACGCGCGCTGGTTGCTGACATTACGCAGTTCGAGCCCGGCGATGCGAAAGCAGAGCCAACCGGCGATGAGTTGGAAGACCCGCTCCTGGAACTCCTGCGGCGGGGCACGTCTCTCCAGCAGGACGATTTCCTTTCTGAACTTCAGCATCAGCGTAGTCCCGAAGAAGCATCAGTCTAGAGTTTCCCTTCCCACAATTATTTCCTGGTATTTGCGCATCCCTGCATTTGGAAAAGCCTTTCGTGATTGGTACGGTATCGAGATCCATTGCGTGGTGATTTCATCCCCGCTAAATCTGCGTTAAATAAATGGCATTAATTGTAGACTGTGTCTTCGCTCGCATTGACTCGATATGCGGCAAGAGGAGACGAGTCTGGGAAATACCAGCACGGCTTCGCACCAGGTGAGAGACCCGGACAGAACCTCTCCTCCGGGATTGCTGTGGACGCCGCTGCTCGCCATCAGCGCCGCGGCATTCGTCGTAGAAATCCCGTTCTTCTTTCTGGGCACTCCATCGGGACACGATGTGGAGTTCCATCTTTACTCCTGGCTCGACGTCCTCGCGCAGTGGAAGCAGGGGATTCTATATCCGCGCTGGGCCGATCTGGCGCATTTTGGTTACGGAGAACCTCGATTTGTGTTTTATCCGCCGGCCTCGTGGACGCTGGGTGCCGGCCTCAGCTCGATTTTTCCCTGGAGGATTGCGTCTGACATTTACATATGGATCGTGTTGGTCGCGGCGGGCGTATCGATGTTCATGCTGGCACGGCAATGGTTCGATCGGCGCGACGCGATGTTCGCTGCTGTGCTCTACGCCGTAAATCCTTACCATCTTGTGATCGTTTATTGGCGCAGCGCCTTCGCAGAATTGCTGGCGAGTTGCCTGTTGCCGCTGCTGATGTTATTCGTGCTGAAGGCGGTAGACGAAGGCTGGCGCATGATCGGGCCCCTGGCGCTCCTGCTGGCGGCGGCGTGGCTGACGAATGCTCCGGCGGCAGTAATGATTCACTACTCGCTGGCGCTGCTGATTCTGTATTTCAGCTTTCAGCAGCGCTCGCCACGTCTCTTATTCATTGGGGCGGGCGCTGTGGCTCTGGGGGTGTGCCTGGCGGCATTCTATTTGCTTCCTGCGATCTACGAACAGAAATGGATCAATATCGCGCAGGCGGTGTCAGCGGGATCGCGTCCTGCGGACAATTTCTTGTTCATTCACACCACGGATGCCGATCATGATGCATTCAATCGGCTTATTTCGTGGGTGGCGGTGCTGGAGATGGCGGTAATTTTAGCGTCGTCCTGGGCAGCTTGGCGCTCGCGGGGAGCGAGGCGCGAAGTCTGGAGGGTCATGCTCGGCTGGGCAGTTGCGTGCAGCCTCCTGATGTTTTCGGTGACGGAGTTGTTGTGGAGCGTCCTGCCGAAAATGCAATTTATGCAGTTTCCCTGGCGCTGGTTATTGTGCCTGAGCTTTATCTTTTCTATTTTCGTGAGCATGGGGCTACGACGATGGTATTGGCGAGGTGCAATTTGCGTGCTCTCCCTCATCGTGATTGGCGTTGCGTGGAAAACTGTCCAGGCACCATGGTGGGACAATGCGGCCGATCTCCGCGAGATGCAGGACAATATGGCGACGGGCACTGGATATGAAGGGACGGATGAATACACTCCCGCGGGTGGGGATCCCGGAGCGCTCAACAAAGAAGCCCGCAAAGTTTCAGTAGACGGGCCGGCGCATGCGGCAATTCATGTCTACCGTTGGGATGCAGAGTCAAAGATGTTCACCGCGGATGTGTCTGCTCGCGATCAATTGGCAGTGAAGCTGTTCCAGTATCCGGCATGGCGAGTCCAGGTGAACGGAGACGTGGTGGAGACGACCGCACGCGCGGACACGGGCCAGATGCTCGTGCCGGTTGAGGCCGGCGCGAACCGCGTGCAAATCACTTTTATCCGAACGTGGGACCGCAGGCTGGGTGGGTGGACTTCGATTCTCACAGTGCTGTCCTTAGGAGTCTGGATTGGGGTAACGCGACGGCGCAGCGGAGCGAAGGTCTCGTTCTCGTAATGCTTTGTGCGACTGGTGTGGTTTGCGTTTGTATTCTACGTCCATGAAACGAATTCTGATTGCGACCTCAAATCCCGGCAAGCTGCGTGACTTTGTCGGAGCAGCGGCAGCTCACGAAATCGAGATCGCAGGCATCCCCGGCTTCTCTTCGCTGCCGCTGGTGGTTGAAGACGGACTTACGTTCGAAGACAACGCACGTAAGAAAGCGGAAGAGTATAGCCGGTCTGTGCCGGGAGAGATCGTGGTGGCGGATGATTCCGGACTGGAAGTGGATGCGCTTGATGGAGCGCCGGGCGTGCACTCGGCGCGGTATGCCGCCGAGGCTCCGCACCTGGCGGACGAAAATACTGAAGACGATGCCAATAATGCTCGCGTCCTGCGGGAATTGAGGAATGTTCCGCCGGAAAAACGTACCGGACGATTCGTGTGCGTGCTGGCCGCAGCCCGCAATGGAAAGACGCTGGCTGCTTTTCGCGGAACGGCTGAGGGAGTGATTCTTGACTCGCCGCGCGGGACGGGCGGCTTCGGATACGATCCGTTGTTTTATTTTCCGCAGATAGCAAA
>QIAK01000334.1:7264-9546 GCA_003225515.1 Acidobacteriota bacterium
GCGCACTCAGCGGTCAAAGTCTGTTGGTTCCTGGCGGAAATCAAAACATTTTATCCGGCAGAGAACGCAGAGGAAATCCGCAGAGTTCGCTGAGAAACCCAAATCGGAATGAACTCAGCTCACCCAAAAATATTAAAACTGACCCACCACCTACCAATGGCAATCTTGACTTCACTTCTCCCCGCGCACGATAATAAAAAGTTATTTTCCTGTTGCTGAACTCATAAGGAGCGTTTCGTGGCGTCTGCCAGTTCTTCTGCTCCCGTAGCAGCGCATGGTGTGGCTCCGTTGCGCGCTGGTCAGGGATCTTCATTCTTTTGGCGGCGGCTGCATTCCCTTTCGGGGATCGTGCCCGTCGGGGCATTCCTGTTCGAACACATTCTGGTATCGAACTCGACCGCGATCGGCCAGGGGGGGGCGGCGGCGTATGCCCGCCAGGTCACTTTCCTTGGCAATCTGCCTCTTGTGTTCTTCCTCGAGTTATTCGGCATCTGGCTGCCGATCGCTTTCCACGGGTTGTATGGGTTCTATATCTGGTTTCGCGGCGACGGAAACACAATAGCGTATCCCTGGAGCGGAAATTGGATGTACGCGGCGCAGCGCTGGACTGGCGCAATTGCGTTCATTTATATCGTGTGGCACGTGTACACGATGCGCTTTCTGGGAGCCGACCTGCACGCCGATCCCAGTCTTTCGTTTGGCAAGGTACAGCATGAGGTATTTCAGACTCCGCTGTTTCTCTTTTATGTAATCGGGTTGATTGCCGCTTCATGGCACTTTGCCTATGGCATCTGGTTGTTCTGCGCAAAGTGGGGCATCGTCACGGGGGACAAAGCACAGAGGCGGCTCCTGGCGGTTTGTCTGGCATTCTTTTTTGTACTGAGCGGCGTGGGACTCGCCAGCCTGGCGTCGTTCCGATCTCGTCCGCAGTTGCCGTTTGAGTCAGGGTCCATAAACGATCGCAATATTACGGAAGCCCGGTAAACGAAATCATGGCAGCGTCTCCGAAGATCATCGTTGTGGGCGGTGGATTAGCCGGCTTATCCGCAGTAATCAAAATCGCGGAAATGGGCGCGAACGTCGACCTGTTCTCGATTGTTCCCGTCAAGCGGTCGCACTCGGTATGCGCGCAGGGCGGAATTAATGCCGCCAAAAACCTGAAGGGTGAAGGCGACTCGACGTGGAATCACTTTGATGACACGGTCTACGGCGGCGATTTCCTGGGCAACCAGCCTCCCATCAAGGATATGTGCGAGGCCGCGCCGGGGATTATTGATCTGCTCGATCGCATGGGCGTGCCCTTCAACCGAACACCCGAAGGGTTGCTCGATTTCCGGCGCTTCGGTGGCACGTTGTATAACCGCACCGCGTTCGCCGGTGCGACTACGGGGCAGCAACTGCTCTACGCGCTCGATGAGCAGGTGCGGCGCTACGAATCCGAAGGGAAAGTAAAGAAGTACGAGCACTGGGAGTTTCTATCGGCCGTGCTCGACGGAAATCGCGTATGCCGCGGCATTTGTGCCATGGACTTGCGGTCGATGGAGGTGCGCACGTTTCCAGCCGACGCGATCATCATCGCGACCGGCGGAATTGGCGCAATCTTTGGGAAGTCGACCAACTCGGTCGTGTGTACAGGGTCGGCGCAGTCCGCGCTTTATCAGCAAGGCTGCTACTACGCGAACGGGGAGTTCATTCAGGTTCATCCCACGTCGATCCCGGGTGAGGACAAACTGCGGTTAATGTCGGAATCGGCGCGGGGCGAGGGCGGGCGCGTATGGGTGCCGAAAACGGCGGGGGACAAGCGCGATCCAAAGTCGATCCCGTACTTCCTGGAAGAGTGGTACCCGAAGTACGGCAACCTGGTGCCGCGAGATGTTGCCACGCGGGCAATTTTCAAGGTGGTGTACGAGTATAACCTCGGAATTGACGGCAAGCCGATGGTGTATCTCGATCTGACGCATATCGACCGCAAGATTCTCGACAAGAAACTGGAAGGCATTCTCGAAATTTACGAGAAGTTTGTGGGCGACGATCCGCGCGACACCCCAATGAAGATTTTTCCCGGCATGCATTACACCATGGGCGGCCTGTGGGTCGACTTTAAGCAGGCGACCAATATCGCCGGAGTGTTTGCGGCGGGCGAGTGCGAATATCAGTATCACGGTGCCAACCGGCTGGGGGCGAACTCGCTGGTATCGTGCATTTATGGCGGCGGAATTGCCGGGCCGAATGCAGTGAAGTACGCGCGCGGCCTGCAGGCGCTTGCCGACGGCAACGGCTGC
>QIAK01000335.1 GCA_003225515.1 Acidobacteriota bacterium
AGCTTCAAAGTAAGCGGCGACGGCGCGCTGATCGGCGTCGGCAACGGCGACCCGAACTGCCAGGAGTCCGATAAGGCCCCCAAGCGCAGCCTGTTCAACGGCTTGGCGCAGGTGATCGTGCAGTCAACGCGCAATCCCGGGACGATCACAGTCGAGGCCTATTGCGAGCCCTATCCTCCGCCCGTGCTGCAGGCGGTGAAGGTGTCGATAGCGACGAAGAGGGTGGAATTGCGGGCAAGCATGGAGTAAGGCACGGCCGGACGGGCGAAGGCGCCCCCGTGAGAGATTGCTGCCCCCTCATTTCAGTTGACATTGGGCCGCCAGCGCAATCGGCGGCGCAACTGATCTCGGTCGAATTGCACAAGTAAGCAGGGCTTGTGCTGGCTAGTCCCTCATAATCTTCACTGGCCGGTCCCTATATAATAGAAAGATTCTCTGGCGGCGAAATTAGCGTCTGTAGTGCTGCCGGCGGAAACGTGGCCTTGGCGGACGGGCGGAGGCGCCCGCCCCACAAGGTATTGGCGGCGATGACAGCGGTCTCACGTGATCTCGGTTCAGGCTAAAAGCTAGGAGCTAATAGCTAAAAGCTTCTTTATGGACTTCAAACTCGTTTCATCCTACAAGCCGCAGGGCGACCAGGCTCGCGCCATCGAGCAACTGCTGCGCGGAGTCTATGACCGCGAGCAGCATCAGGTTCTACTCGGCGTCACCGGCTCGGGCAAGACCTTCACCATGGCCAAGATCATTGAGGCGGCGAACCGTCCGGCGCTGGTGATGGCACATAACAAGACTCTGGCCGCGCAGCTCTATCACGAATTCAAGAATTTCTTTCCGCACAATGCCGTCGAATATTTCGTCTCCTATTACGACTATTACCAGCCTGAGGCGTACGTTCCGGCCGCCGATCTCTACATTGAAAAGGAAGCCACCATCAATGATGAGCTCGACAAGCTCCGCCTCTCGGCGACGCGGTCTTTATTTGAGCGCCGCGACGCCCTGATTGTGGCTTCCGTGAGCTGTATCTATGGCCTGGGCTCGCCTGAAGCCTATTACGGAATGATGATGTTTCTGGAAAAAGGTCAGAAGATCAAGCGCGAGGACATCACGCGCAGGCTGGTCGACATTCTCTACGAACGCACCAACAGCGACTTTCGGCGCGGAACCTTTCGCGTCCGCGGCGACGTGATTGAGGTCTTCCCTACTTACGACGATATGGCGTACCGCATCGAGTTGTGTCGCTCACACAGATCGATCCCCTGTTTGGCACAGTGAAGCAGAAGTATATGCGTCTGCCGATTTATCCCAAGACGCACTATGTGATGAAGGACGAGACGCGCGCGTCCGCCGTAGCGTCGATCAAGCAGGAACTGGCGTGGTGGGAAGTGGAACTCGAAAAGCAGGGCCGGCTCGTGGAATCGCAGCGCATTCATCAACGCACCATGTTCGATCTCGAGATGATCAAGGCCATGGGATTCTGCCACGGCATTGAAAATTATTCGCGGCACTTTACAGGAAGACTTCCCGGCGAGCCTCCGCCGACGCTGCTGGATTATTTTCCACGCGACTTCCTGATGTTCATCGACGAATCGCATGGAACCGTACCGCAGTTACGCGGGATGTATGCCGGCGACCGCTCGCGCAAGGAAACCCTTGTCGAATACGGCTTTCGCATGCCCTCTGCGCTGGATAACCGTCCCCTGACGTTTGCAGAATTTGAACACCGCACCAATCAACTCATCTACGTTTCGGCCACGCCGGGGCCGTATGAGCTGACGAAATCGGCGGGGGTGGTAGTGGAGCAGATCATCAGGCCAACAGGCCTGATCGATCCCGAGGTCGAGATACGTCCCGTCAAGGGACAGATTGACGACCTGTTGCACGAGATTCGCGCCCGCGCCGAGAAGGGCGAACGCGTGCTCGTGACAACGCTGACCAAACGCATGTCTGAAGACCTGGCGGAATACTATGCCGAGGTCGGCGTGAAGTGCCGCTACATGCACTCGGAAATTGAAACGCTGGAGCGGGTAAAGATTCTGCGCGACTTGCGCAAAGGGGAGTTCGATGTACTGATTGGCATCAATCTGCTCCGCGAGGGTCTGGATCTGCCGGAAGTGTCGCTGGTGGCGATTCTCGATGCTGACAAGGAAGGTTTCCTGCGCTCGACTGGTTCGCTGATTCAAACCATTGGCCGTTGCGCGCGGCACCTAAACGGCCGCGCCATTCTTTATGCCGACAGAATGACCGACTCAATGAAGCGCGCCATCGACGAAACTCTGCGCCGCCGCGCCATCCAGACCGCGTACAACGAAGAGAATGGAATCACTCCCGAATCGATCGTGCGCCCGCTGGACATGACCCTGGCCGGAATCGTAGCCGCCGACTACGCCGACCTGACTGCCGGCGAATCCGAAGGCATCCCCGAGTTCAAATCGCAGGAAGATGTCGATGCCTACATCGCAAACCTGGAAAGCGACATGCGCGAAGCCGCCAAGAAATTCGAATTCGAGAAGGCGGCCAAACTGAGAGACACGATTAAAGAGTTGCGGACGAAGGAGTTCTTGTTCGCGTAGGCATCTATGACTTCGGCTGATCTTCTGTTTCGACGGCTTCTGAAAGAACTCCGCCCCACGTTGGCAGAATATGGCTTTCGCCGGAGTAGTCAGAACTTTGTGATTGAGTCTTCTGAGTGCTGGGGCCTGATCAACTTCCAAAAGAGCTTGTATTCATCCGCGCAAGAAAGAAATTTACAGTCAACGTCGCAATCGCCGCAAAGCGAGTGCTTCACTTTTACGACGAACCCGAAGACAAATCTCCGCTGCACTACAAATGTCACTGGGAGGTTCGACTCGGTCAGCTTATACCTGGAAATGGCGATTGCTGGTGGACTCTGCCAGGCGAACCTTCCTACTTGCCAGTACTAGCCGAAGTGAAGGAACTCGTCGTCGGTCGAGCTGTCCCTATCGTAAAAGAGCACTTGACCGAAGAGAGACTCCTCGAACTCTGGGACCAGAATGTCGGTGGCTTTGAATATCCGACGCTCAAGTACAAATCAATTCTCTTAGGGGAGAGAGGGCGGTTCGAGGAGTTGCCGGCGATTTTTGAGCGTATAAGGGAAATCTGTCGAGGAGGGTTGGCTCAGGCCGGAGCAGAGCAGCATATTGCTCAAGTAAGGCAGCGATTCTGTCTGAAAGTGCAATAGATCGATCTCCGGTTTTCTGCCTAAGCTCTCAGACACACGGCGGGGGATAGATCGCCATCCCTCTCCGCGCATCCAGCACCAGTAAATCTTAATCGCCAGTAATAATCAACAGCCGCTAGCTAATCATTTTCATATATCCATCTAATCGACAAAACTGGGAAATGCTTGGGAAGCGGAATGGTCTAGTGTTCTGCGCCGGCTTTCCTTGATTTCCTTACCGTCCGTACGCCGCGCTAGCCGCGAGCGGCTTGCGATGGAAGGTATATCCATCGTAAGTTTCGCTGCGGAAGTTTAAGTTAGGGGCGCAGAGCTTTTCGGTTTGGCTGAGGAAAAGATATCCGCCAGGTTCAAGGTAAAGATGGAGGCGCTCCATAAGAGCCGTGCGCTGGACGCGCGACAGGTGAGGCAGTACGTCCATGCAGAAGATGCAGTCGAAGCGGCCAATGTATACGGGCTTGGTCAGATTCATGGTGTTGAAGGTGACCAGGCTGCGTAGGCGGGGCTTCACCAGCAAATGTGCGCCACTCGATCCGTTCGTACCGTTCGGCGATCCGATTTCCAGTGCACGGTTTGATCCGCTCGTGCTAGACGACTCTTGTGAGCCGTTCGACGCTCCGTTCAAAGCTCCGTTCGACGCGCCGTTACCGATTTTCGAAAAGCAGGCGCGGATCGCCGCCGGAGGCAAGCCCGTCAGCCCGGACTGGGGATACAGTCCGCGTTCGGCGACTTCGATTGCGGAAGGCAGCAGATCGCTTCCCACAATGTGAATCGACCAATCTTTTGTGGCGTGAGAAGCAGCCGGCCCGCTGTCGGCAATGCCTCCGTTGCGGCTGTTCGCATTTTTTTCCCGAACGTCTTTGCCGTTGCCATTCCCATTGCCGTTGCCGTTTCCGCCGGGCAGGGCTTCGCACAGAGCCATCGCGATCGAGTAGGCTTCTTCGCCGGTGGAGCAGCCTGCGCTCCAGATACGAAGAGTTGTGGGCCCGTCATCCGATTTACGCGCGTAGAGCTGCGGTATCACCTGGCGGGCCAGTGCATTCATGGCGCCGGGATGGCGAAAGAAACCGGTATTCACGTTGAGCACGCCATCCAGGAATGCAGGCAGGAACGCTGGCTCCTGATCGGAAGCGCGCAGCCGAGCCATTAGGGCCGCAGGAGATTCCAATTCATGCGCTTCCAGATAATCGGCTACGTGTGCCGCTAAAGCGCTGTTAGGACAATCGAGCAGAATCCCCGTCTGGCGCTCGACCAGCAGGCGCAGTTCGGAAAGTTCGTGTTCGAGAATGGTGACGCCCGCCATCAATCTATGCATAAATCCTTCCCCGCAGAGTGGTGCAAACGTTCGCGCACTGATTTTTTTCAGTGCGACGTGGTGCAAGGGGAGGAGTTCTCACGTCAGTGGCCGGCGGCAGCAGCCGCATACGATTTGCCGGAGTCTTGTTCTGCCTGCTGCGCTACTACGTTCATTTCTTTTTCAAGCGACGAAAAACGCTGCATGATTTCGTGAATACGCAGCGTCATATTGCGAATGGTTTCGATCTGAGCGCGCGTCTGCGCGGAAAAGCTGCCCGGCTCAAGCAGCAGCAGGTCTGAGTTTCCCAGCACCGACGTCAAAGCGTTGTTCAGGTTGTGGCGCATTTCCAGCATGTAGCGGCCAAGCGTTGCCTGACGTTCGAGCATCGCGCAGGTATTCTCGGAGGTGCGAGCCCGGGACTCCGCGCGGGCGCGATGGACCGCTTCGGCCGCCGCCAACACGAGAGTTTCGAGCCAATGCTCGCTGGGCCGCAGGATGATAATGCGCGGCCAACGTTCGTGCACCAGTTGAGTGGTGGCGGCATCCTGGCAGACACAGAAAACCGGCTGGCTGGTGGAGTGCAGAGGTTCCAGCACTACCGACAGAACGTCGCGCCGCAAATCACCGACGATCGCCACATCAAATACATCCACGGCAAAACGCGGCCACAATTCCCCGCTCAGAAGAGTGAACGAGGGAACGTTTCGTTCCATCTGCCAGCGGGCAGTGATACGCCGCGAGAAATCAACTTCATCGGAGATGATCAGAACGGTTGGTGCCTGCACTTGCGAATCCCTTTTTTAATTCCAACGCTGTTTCATTCGACGGATTGAAAATTTACTTCTTGTTGCCAGTGTCCTCAGCCGAGTCCGAATCCCAACCAGGGGTTGCCGAGACTTCAAATTCGGGAGCGGCAGCCTTCGCCGCCGGCTTGGCTGCGGTTTTGGCCAGCGGCTTCGCAGTTGCGGACGGCGCAACTCCTGCCTTGGTTCCGGATTTGGATGCACCTGCCGTTGCAGCCATTGCGGCCGGCTTGGGCGCAACCGCTGCCGGAGTGCCTACCGGTTTGGAAACAGGCTTCGCCGCCGATACAGGTGCGGCTGCCGCCGTAACCTTCGTGGCGGTCGTCGTCCTGACTGCTACAGCAGTCTTGGCGGCTGGCGACGCAGGTTTCGCTTTGGCGGCCTTGGCATCCGGCTGTGGAGCTTTGCCACGACCGAGAGCGTACTCGACCGAGGCGCGCAGATCGACCAGCATGCGTAACGGCTGGCCTGAGGAATACTCCGCCTGGAACATCACCTTCCACGATTGGCAGATCATGCGCAGCCGGATAATCGGTTCCTGCGCCGAAAATTGTGCGCGGCGGCAGTCGATGGTTTCAACGCCCTTGTCCTCGAGTTCGGTCAAGCCGTCAAGGATCGTGTTGAGATCACCCAGCATGAGCCGGAAAAACGAGCGCCGCATCAGGTATCCGAAGCGGGTGAAGGCAGTGAGTGCGACCGGAAGGTAGAACAGGTCCCCTGCCAGTCCCTTGGCTTTGCGCCCCTGTTCCAGAACGCCGCCATGCAGTAGTTCGTCGAGCGAGCGGCATTTCCGCGCCGCATCGAGCACGCGATCGAGAGCGTTCAACCATACCGGCGGCTTCAGTTCTACTTGACCCAAAACCGGCTCGAGCGCCTTGGCGACGTAGACGAGATCCACTTCGGCATCGCTCACGCCTGAAGGTGCAAGCTGGCTGAAATATTGCACCAGGAGAAAATCAATCTTGTCACGCACCGCATCCGTTCTGGTCGCCTTGGCGAGGAAGTGCTGAAGCAGATTGACCAGCCCTTCTGGAGTGACTAGAGAGCTGGTCTGCAGAAATTGGCGCAACTGGTGCACCTGGATGAGTCGGTCCATCTCGTCGACCCAGTGATTTGCCTGTTCGACGGTGTCTTTGCCGGGCGTCTCAACGCCGGCCTCAAGATCGGCACAGGGTTTCACGTCGATGGCGAACTCACGCGCCAGTTCGAAATAGATGGGATAGAGCCGCCGGGCGGAATCCCATTGGGCGGCAAAGTCTTTTACGGGTGGTGTAGGAGTCATGGTTTCACGATCCAGTTGGGAACTTCTCCACGAAAACGGGCAGCCACAACAGTATTGCCGGGCTGGTACTGCACCGCGACAACCGCAACGGCAACATCGAATGAACTATCGGAGTTCCGCAAACGAAGATCGTCGCCAAACTCCAGCGGCGTATGGCAGGCGAACAGAACTTCGCGCGAGGTACCGAATTCGATGACGATGCTTTCAG
>QIAK01000336.1 GCA_003225515.1 Acidobacteriota bacterium
AGGGTCGCGCTATCGCCTGGTCTTCGGCAACCACTTACGTGCGCAGCATTTCTGGATGGACTCTCTACTTGACTAAAAATATCTGCTTATTGCTAAGGATGATCCAGACGAGAATGCAAGCTACGGTTACGAGCCCCGTTACGAGAAGCTTCCATTGATCCCCACGTGGCCGGAGACTGGCTAGACCGATCAAGACTGAGATGTAGTGATCTTCTCGCCGCAGGAATCTTACTGCATCCCACCACTTCTCATACTCGACCCGAGAATCCTGAAGAATGTGCGTGTAAGCCTCGGCAATGATTCTCGCGATCTTCTTTTCATAGTGTTCTTGGTCGTACTCACGATCGAACTGCTCAGACACCTGCGCGATGTCTGGAAGTGTCCATCCACTTTCCGTGAAGTATAAAGCATCTTGCGTTCGGTTTCCGAGAGCGGAGCATTCTCACGTTGCGCTTCCGCCACGATCTTGGAAATCAGAAACTCCTTGGCTTCACGAGCATCGCGGACTCCATTCATCCGGAGAATTGTACTGTTTGATCACGCTGACAGCTGATAGCTGACCGCTATAACCCGTACTTCTTCATCAAATGGCGGAATGAACGATAGGAAATGCCGAGAACGTCGGCGGCTTTGGTCTGCACGCCGCCGCTCTGGGTGAGCGCATTCTGCAACAGCGAGCGCTCGATGCCTGCGACGTAGCTTTCCATGCCCAGGCCCGGAGGAAGAGCTGTATCGGCGCCAATTTCCGGCAGAGTTCCGCCGGCGGCCGCGGCCGCGGCACGCGCTTTGGGGCGTTCGGCGGGAAGCTCTACGTGCAGTTCGTCGCTGGTCTCAAGAGCCACGGCACGTTCCACGGTGTTTTCCAGCTGGCGAACGTTGCCGGGCCACTCGTATCCACACAGCGAGTTGAGGGACGGTGTATTGACGCGCAGAATGCTGCGACCGGCGGCGCTCGCGTATTTTTTAAGGAAGTGATTGACCAGCAATGGAATGTCTTCACGGCGCTCGCTCAAGCAGGGCACGCGGATGGGAATGACATTCAAGCGATAGTAGAGATCTTCGCGAAACACGCCTTCGGCTACAGCCTTATCGAGATCGCGGTTGGTGGCGGCGATGACGCGTACGTCGATAGAGATTTCGCCCGCGCTACCCACGGGACGCACAGTGCGTTCCTGCAGAACGCGCAAGAGTTTCACTTGCATGGCGAGAGTCATCTCGCTGATTTCATCGAGAAAGATGGTGCCGCCATCGGCCACTTCGAACAGTCCACGCTTGTTCTGGTTGGCTCCCGTGAAAGCGCCTTTCAGATAGCCAAACAGTTCGCTCTCGAGCAGAGTTTCAGGAAAAGCTCCGCAGTTGACGGACACGAAGGCGTCGGTGGCTCGCGGCGAACAGACGTGAACGGCGCGAGCAACGAGCTCTTTACCGGTGCCGCTTTCGCCGTGAATCAGAACGGTGGAGGCGGTGGAGGCAACGGTGCGCACCGTCTGCTTCAGTTTCTCCATGGCGGCACTGGAGCCGATGATATTGTCGAGCGAGTTGCGGGTGGCGGCATCGCGGCGCAGCGCGAAGTTCTGTTTGCTGAGATTGAGTTTCTCGACTGCGCGGTTGATGGCCAGCTTGATTTCATCGACCAGTCCAGGACTCTTGCGAATGTAGTCGGTGGCGCCCCCCGCCTTTACGGCTTGAACTGCGGCCTCGTAATCGTCGACCGCAGTGATCAGGATAACGGCGGAGTCGGGCGAAACCCGGTGGGCGTGGCGCAAGACTTCGATGCCATCGATATTCGGCATCTTGATGTCGGTGATGATGACGTCGTAGAGCGCGCCGTCAATTTTATTTTTCGCCGTCTGTCCTGCTTGCACGGTTTCGACGCGGTGCCCGTCGCGACGCAGCGCGATATCGAGCATCTCGCAAATGGAGCGTTCGTCGTCGCATACCAGGATGTTAGCCACGCAAACCTCCTCCGGCCCCAACCGCAGCCGCGCGGGCACCTGCCCCAACCAGCACACGGTGATGGTCGGGTACGTCGTTGTCGGCGGAGGACGGCCGCTCAGCATCCAGACGGCGCAGGCGCAGCACGAACGTGGTTCCCTGCCCTGGCTTTGACCGCGCCCACACTTTGCCTTCATGCGCCTGCACGATCTGGTAGACGATCGCCAGGCCAAGCCCTGTGCCGCCCTCGAAATCGGACTGGAAGGGTTCGAAGATTTTCTCGATCTGCTGCGGCGTCATGCCCTTCCCCGTGTCGATGAACGAGATCTGCCAGTCATCCCCGAGAGACTCAACGGCAGCTGTGAGCGTGCCCCCATCTTTCATGGCGCGGACGGCGTTCTCACATAGATTCCAGAAGACCTGCTTGAGCCGGTCGCCGTCGGCAATCGCCCAGGCCTCACGCACGGCATAGCGGCGCTCAATGGTTATCCCGGTCTTTTCGGCAGTCATGCGATGATCCATGAGCGTCAATGTATCTTCGACGGATTGAATCAGGTCCACGCGGTCGAAGTGATATTGCTTGTTGCGCGAGTACGCCAGGAAGTCGGTAATGATGCTGTTGAGGCGCTGCGACTCGCGGGTGACGATGTCGAGCAGGCGCCGATGGTCTTCGTTCATCTCGGGAACACCGGAAAGCATGCTGACTGAACCGGCGATGGACGTGAGAGGGTTCCGGATTTCGTGGGCGATGGCGGCAGCCAGCCGGCCGACGGCCGCGAGTTTGTCCTGTATGCGAACTTCACGCTCCAGACGGCGAATCTCGGTGAGATCGTCGAGCACGTAAACGTAACCCAGTTCGCCGCGCTCGGGCACACTCAACGCTGTTACCCGCACTCGAACCGTCTTGCGGAACCTCGTGGGGGCATCGAAGCGTACTTCCCCGTGGGTCCGTTGTGATTCGACCGTGGGCAAGGGGTCAAGGAATAATTGATGAACCGGCGAGCCAAGCAGTTCCGTAGGCATGCGATCCAAGAGCCGCTGGGCGGCGGTGTTGACCAGGGTGATGCGCCCGTCAAGGCCGGTGGTGATCAGCCCGCTGCTGATGGACTGAATGATGTTTTCATGCAGAGCCTGGAGGCTTTCGAGAGCGCCACTGGTATCTTTGAGTTCTACGCCCACCTGCCTGAGTTTTGAGGTCAGCAGTCCTGCCAGGTACGCCACCGCCAGGAAAGCAAAAAGATTAACGAAGATGATCGCTTGGAGCGCCTTAGGACCGGGGTGCGTGGTGCAGTAAGAAGGCACTACGCCGTAGTAGTTCAGCTCCAGCACCGCTCCATACAGAATGAACGCCAGAGTCGCAAGCAGTTGTGCCCACACCCGCGGCAGCAAAACGCTGCCCACGATAATGACGAGTGGATACAGGAAATTTAGCGAACTGTCCCACCCTCCAGTTTCGTGGACAACGATGCTGACCAGAATCAGATCGGTGAGAATCTGCAGCGTGGCTTGCAGCCTGTGCTCCTGCCAGAACGAGAGCAGCAGTACATAGAACAGCGAAAGACTAAACCACAAAAGAATCGTCGTGATAAAGAGCCGCATGGGCAGCGGCGCAGGACTGAACTGCGCAACCGCCAATTCAATAGCCAGCAAGAGGGTCAGAATGAAAATGCGGACCCGCACCAGCCATACCAGCCAATTACGATCATCAAACGTCGATTGCATGCGATTCCGCCGGGAACCGAGTGCCGCGGTCTGCGATCGCGGGTCGGTGTTTCAATCCTGACTTGTAGGTCCTGGGTCTTGGCCTCGGGTTCTTAATTTCTTAATGATGAATGTGGATTCTTCTCAGGCCCGAGACCTAAGAACCAAGACTCAACATCGTTTTTCGATCAGGAGGCCGGGGCCGAGCCCCGGCCTCCGATCATTTTCCGTTTTCGTTAGCCAGCCAGTTTCGCGATCATGGCGAACAATGGCATATACAACGAAATTACGATGCCGCCCACGCTGACGCCCAAGATCGCGATGATTACGGGTTCCAGCATGGCAAGCATGTCCTTGGTGGCAGCGTCGACTTCTTCTTCATAGAAGTCGGCAATCTTCTGCAACATGGAGTCCATGGCGCCGGTAGCTTCGCCGACTCCGATCATCTGCGTCACCATGTTGGGAAACACACCGCATTCCCGCAAGGGATCGACGATGGTGCGGCCTTCTTCGATGGCCTTACGGACTTTCATCAGCGCCTCTTCCAGCACGGCGTTGCCCGAGGTTCTGGCAGTGATGGCCAAACCTTCCAGAATCGGAACGCCCGAAGTGATCAAGGTGCCCAGAGTGCGGGTGAAGCGGCCGACTGCGATCTTGCGCAATAACGTGCCGAGCACCGGGAGGAAGAGCAGCATCTTGTCAAAGTAGTATCGGCCCCGAGGATGCTTGCGGATCTGTTTGACGCCGAAGAAGAGGGCAAAGCCGCCGACTCCGAACATCCACCAGAAAGTTTGGACGAACGCACTCAGGCCCATGACGATGCGCGTAGGCAGGGGCAGTGCAACACCCAGTCCGGCAAAGAGGTTGGAGAAGATGGGCACCACCCACTTGAGCAGCGCGCCGACGATCATCCCGGCCATGCCGACCACGGCAACGGGGTAAATCAACGCCGATTTGACAGCGGCCTTCAGGCGCACCGCTTTTTCGACGTAGGTTGCAAGGCGCTGCAGAATGATGTCGAGAATACCGCCGGTTTCACCGGCCTCAATCATGTTGGTGGTGAGATCATCGAACACCACAGGATATTGGCGCATGGCATTGGCCAGCGTAGCGCCGCCTTCCACCGTCGTCCGCACACCTGTCAGAACCTTCTGGAATGCCTGGTTCTCCTGGTTGGCCGCGAGGATTTCGAGGCACTGTACCAGCGGCAACCCGGCATCGATCATGACCGAGAACTGGCGAAAGAAGATGGCAATGTCCTTGACCTTGACCTTGCCCGAGCCGAAGGTGGGCAATGAAAATTCTTTGCCCTTTTCGCGAATCGCGCCGGGCGTGATGCGTTCGCGCCGCAATGCCTGCGCCAACGATTGTTTGTTGGCGGCCATTCGCTCGCCGGAAATCTTCTGTCCGGATGCGTCCTTGCCTGAAAATGTAAAGACTGGCATGTTTTAGCTTCTCCTCGTTGAGGTACCGGTTTCTTGAATACGATGTTCGTGCAAAATGTTTATCTTCGTGCTACTTGCCAGCGGCTCCCCGGGTCAGCACCGATCCCGAATTGGTGGGACGGTTCACCAGGCTTGCGCCGCGGTTGATCATTTCGGTCAACTCATCCACATTGCTGGATCGCGCTACGGCCGTTTCCATCGTGATCTGCTTCTGGAAATACGCAGTGGCCAGAGACTGGTTAAAGGTCTGCATTCCGAATTTCTCCTGGCCGGACTGCATGGACGAGTAAATCTGGTGAATTTTGTCTTCACGGATCAGGTTGCGGACCGCGGCATTGGGCACCAGAATCTCCATAATCATGGCGCGGCCTTTGCCGTCGATTCGCGGCAGCAGGCTTTGGCACATGATGCCTTCCAGAACCAGAGACAGCTGTGCGCGAATCTGAGGCTGCTGGTGAGCCGGGAAAACGTCGATGATACGGTTGATGGTTGAAGTCGCCGAGTTGGTGTGCAGCGTGCCGAAAGTCAAGTGGCCGGTTTCGGCAATGCGCAGCGCGGACTCAATCGTTTCCAGATCGCGCATTTCGCCGATCAGTACCACGTCTGGATCTTCACGGAGCGCTGCCCGCAGCGCGTCGGTAAAGCTCTTGGTATCGGCGTGGAGTTCGCTGGTTGACCAGGCAATTCTTGTTCATGTGCACAAACTCGATCGGATCTTCGATCGTAAGGATGTGATCGTGGCGCTCGCTATTGATCTTGTCGATCATGGCCGCGAGTGTGGTCGATTTTCCCGATCCCGTCGGACCCGTCACCAGCACCAAACCGCGGGGCTTATCGC
This sequence comes from Acidobacteriota bacterium, assembly GCA_003225515.1. GTDB lineage: Bacteria > Acidobacteriota > Terriglobia > Terriglobales > Acidobacteriaceae > Sulfotelmatobacter. Next base: position 5,920 of record QIAK01000336.1, read on the forward strand.
ACATCCTGCTGACTACCGGCGCGAGGCCGAGCTGGTTGAATGATTTGATTTCGAAAGGAATCAAACGGAAGACAGCGGCGGTGGCTCCGCGCTGGTTGAAAACGTTCGCACGGAAGCGGGCCAGGCCTTTTAGACCGAAAGAGAAGTCGAGTTCGAGGCTCTCTTCAAAGCGGTGCTTCTGCGAATCGGTCATGACGCTGTAGGCCAGTTGCTTGGTTTCCGCCGGAGTCATCTGCGGCAGATCGAGCGGTACCAGGTGGCCGTGCACACGAATTTGTGGCGGCGAGTTGGTAGTGATGTGCAAGTCGCTGCCGTTCATTTCCAGCATTCTCTTGAGCAGATCGCTTAACGACAAACCCATGGCAAATTCCCTTCCTTAAACTCCGAAATGTCTCTTCAGCTCGTCGGTCATCGGTCGTTGGTCGTTCGTCGTTGGCCTACGACCAACGACTAATGACGAACGACGCTTTCCTAGTGAATCGTCTCCCGCGCGACTTCTTCGAGCGTCGTCATTCCTGCCGCAACTTTGATCAGTCCACTGCGTCGCAGAGTGATCATGCCCTGCTCAATCGCCTTCTTTTTCAATTCCAATGCGGAAGCCCCGACCAGAACCAACTCCCGAATCACGTCATCGACTTCCATGACCTCATACAGACCGCAACGACCTTTGTACCCGGTGTTGTTGCAGACACCACAACCTTTGCCCTTCTGGATCTTGACCGTCTTCGCCTCCTCGGGAGTGAAGCCCGCTTCGATCAGGGTTTGCGCCGGCACCTCCATGGGCTCGATACAGTCCTTGCAGATGCGCCGGACGAGTCGCTGCGCACAAATCAAGTGGACCGACGTCGCCACCAGAAACGGTTCAATACCCATGTTCATCAAACGTGTAATAGTTTCGGGCGCGCCGTTGGTATGCAGGGTGGAAAGCACGAGGTGACCGGTGAGAGCGGCCTTGATGGCAATTTCAGCGGTTTCAAAGTCACGGATTTCGCCGACCAGAATGATATTGGGATCTTGTCGCAGGAAGGATCGCAGGGCAGCGGCGAAGTTTAATCCGATCTGCTCCTTCATCTGCACCTGGTTGACGCCGCCTAATTGAAATTCGACGGGATCTTCGGCGGTCATGATGTTCGTATCGGGCTGGTTCAGGCGCGAAATCGCGGAATACAGCGTGTTGGTCTTGCCGGACCCTGTCGGCCCAGTGACCAGCACCATGCCATAAGGCTTCAAGATGGCCTTCTCGAATTTCACGAGAGACTCGGCTTCGAAACCCAGCTTGGTCATGTCGAGACGCAGGTTTTCTTTGTCGAGCAACCGAAGCACGATTTTCTCGCCCCACAAAGTTGGAAGCGTGCTGACGCGGAAGTCGAGTTGCTTCTTGCGCCCGCCAACGTTCATCTTCAGCATGATGCGGCCGTCCTGCGGCAGCCGCTTTTCGCTGATGTCGAGCTTCGACATGATCTTGAGGCGGGAGGTAATCGCATCCTTCAATTTCAGCGGCGGCGACATGATGGATTGAAGTACGCCGTCAATACGGAAGCGGACGCGGAATTCTTTTTCGTACGGCTCGATGTGAATATCGCTGGCTCCCCGCTTCACCGCATCGCCAAGAACGACGTTCACGAGCTTGACCACGGGAGCTTCGTCGGCCGCTTTTTCCAGTTCGGCCAGCTCCATCTGCTGTTCTTCGGATTGCAGTTCGACGTCACTGTCGCTCATTTCCGACATCGACTGCATCACGGTTGCAAGATCTTCTTCCTTGGTCGCCGAACCGTAGGCTTTCTCAATCCCCGCGAGAATGGAACTCTCGGAAGCAACAACTGGCTCAATATTGAAGCCAGTCATGAACTTGATATCGTCCATCGCAAAGACGTTGGTGGGATCGACCATCGCAATGGTCAGCGATGCACCCACACGACTTAGCGGGAGAATCTGATAACGCTTGGCGGTTTCGAACGGGATCAGCTTGACGACCGCAGGATCAATTTCAAAGTAAGAAAGATTAATGGCGGGAACGCCGTACTGGCGGGAGAGGAAATTGGTGACGTCCTCGTCCGTGAGGAATCCGAGTTTCACCAGGGCGGAGCCCAAGCGACAACTCTGTTCCTTCTGGGTCTTCGTTGCTTGCTCCAACTGCTCTGGGGTAATGATCTTCTCTTTGACGAGAAGGTCACCCAGCCGTTGAGACATACCGAGATCTCCTATCCACGTGGGTGGAACGAACGCCGCACTCGTGCATGCATAGCGCAAACGGCCGCCTCACCAAATGGGAAGAGACGAAACTCATTCGCGTTGACATAAATTGTCAACGCAAGTTCATTACTTCACCACTTACTTTGGTACTTGGACCTCACGGACGGTTCAGGACGGAATGGATTTTGTACGCCGAAGTACACGCCAATTGGCTATTTCCAATCTCCAGGGCTGAGGATGACCGCTCAAGTACATGCACTTCGGTAAGCCTTCTGGACACTTCCAAAGCATCCCATTACGGCTGGGCGGGAGCTCGATTAGACTCAACTTGAGGATTTCTTAACGTGGCGCAAGCGCGGAAGAAGAAAGACAACGAGACTGAAATCCGGAAGCACTATGAGGCGCTGTATGGTGCGTGGGGAGCGCAGCATTGGTGGCCTGCCGAAACTCGTTTTGAGGTGATCATCGGCGCCTACCTGACGCAGAACACTGCGTGGATCAACGTGGAACATGCATTAGCGAATTTGCGCGCCGAGCAGTTATTGAGCGTCGAAGGGATCCGAGAAGTGACGCTCACGAGGCTCGAGGGACTGATTCGACCGTCTGGCTATTTCCGCCAAAAAGCGGGCCGACTTAAGACCTTCGTGGCCTTCCTGGATAACAGATACGGCGGCTCGCTCGATCGCCTGTTCGCAGAGCCGACCCCGAAGATCCGGGAAGAGCTGCTCAGCTTGAATGGTGTGGGGCCGGAGACAGCGGACTCAATTTTGCTCTACGCGGGGAACCATCCCGTCTTCGTCGTCGACGCCTACACCCGGCGCATCATTGACCGGCACAGGATTCTACCCGAGAAGGCGGATTACGAGGAAATTAGGGATTTGTTCCAGCGTGCCTTGGCGCCGATAGCTCACGAGCAACAACAAACTCCAGCAGCACACGTTGAAGCAGAATTCCGCGGCGCTGCTCATCCGCCCTCCTCGATGAGCAGCGGTACGCGTACCGCGCTTGTGCAGGTCTATAACGAGATGCATGGGCTTATCGTTGGCGTGGGAAAGAACTACTGCCGGAAGAGCAAAGCTGTTTGCGATGGATGCCCGCTTGGGCAGTTCATGCCTCAGGGCCACCAGTCACCCTCCAAATAGCCAGCGGAAGTTCACATCCTTTTTGGTGTTTACCTCGCTCTTGCCTCGTCCTACAATGCAGCTTCCCCCCTAAAGGAGATCTGCATGAAAATCCAAGGCATCGAGGGCATGTCGTCCGATCAGTTGCGCTTTGAGCTTCAGCGGGGCGCCAAAATTGTCTGTTACCAATACTGTATTTCGCTCCTGGTGATTACTTTTCGCAGGTCATCAGACGCTTATTACATCCCCGCCGGGGAAAGCAGTGTAACCAAGGGCCTGCCCTGGACACTTCTGAGTGTCGTAATGGGTTGGTGGGGAATCCCGTGGGGACCGATCTTCACGATTCAATCGCTAATCACGAATTTTAAAGGTGGGAAGGATCTTACCGAACAATTCAGCGGCGCGATGAATCGAACCGCTACTGCTCCGCCTGTCATGCAGACTGTGAAGCTATGAGGCTTCGCATTGGTCTGGGTTGCGCAACTCTGTTGCTGGCTCCGGCGATTCTCGCCGGGCCCGGTCCGCAGACGTTGCGTGACTCGGCTAGCTCGGCGCATGTGCTCGTCGGCGCCGCGGTTCGTCCTTCTCTATTTTCAGAAGCTGCTTACTCGGCAACCCTGGGACGCGAATTCAGCATGATCGAGCCTGAGGATGCGATGAAGTGGTGGACGGTGCGGCGAGACCAGGACAAGTTCGATTTCCGCGAGGGCGATGAAGTCGTGCACTTCGCGCAGGCTCACGAGATGGCAGTTCGCGGACATTGTTTAGTTTGGGATCACGACAATCCCGGCTGGATTGTGCAGGGCCACTTCACGGCCGTTCAACTGTCGCACCTGCTGCGGGAGCACATTACCAGGATGATGAAGCACTACGCTGGGCAGGTATTCGCCTGGGACGTAGTGAATGAGGCACTCGATGAAAACGGCCGAGTGAAGGATTCCGTGTGGTACAACCAGCCCGGCATCGGACTGTCCACAAAGGGCACGGCATACGTCGAGCAAGCTTTTCGCTGGGCGCACCAGGCCGACCCAACGGCTCTGCTTTTTTATAACGAGAACGGGGGCGAGGGGCTGAACCATAAATCGGACGCCGTCTACGCCATGGTGAAGGATTTCAAGGCTCGTGGCGTACCTATCGACGGAGTCGGCCTGCAGTTG
>QIAK01000337.1:0-962 GCA_003225515.1 Acidobacteriota bacterium
TAGCCAGTGAACTGACCGCGAACTACATCCCCGGGCTGCAAAGGGCGGATTCCTTTTAGCACCTTGACGCGCTCGTCGCGAATGGTTTCGACCGACAAGCCAGGAGGCGGTTCCATCGCGACATTAGTGAGAACCTGCAACAGGTGATTCTGGACCACGTCCCTGATCGTACCTGTGTGGTCGTAAAACGCGCCGCGGCCCTGAACCCCGAAATCTTCTGCCATCGTGATTTGCACACTCTGCACATACTGGCGATTCCAAATTGGTTCGAGAAAGGAATTCGCGAAGCGAAAATACAAAACATTCTGAACAGCATTTTTCCCAAGAAAGTGGTCAATTCGATATACATTTTCTTCGGTGAAGGCGGTATGTACCACCTCATTCAACGCCTGAGCTGAAACCAGGTCATGGCCAAATGGCTTCTCGATAACCACACGTCCGTTAACCGTGCATCCCGACGCGGCTAACTGCTTAAGAATCTCTGGAAACAAAATCGGCGGTATGGCCAAATAATACAAAGGATGCTGAGACTCACCGAGTGCCTGACGCAACTTGGCAAACGTCGCAGGATCCCTGTAATCGCCATCGATGTATTTCAGTTTTGAAATTAGTTTAGAAAAACCTTCAGCATCTAGTCCGCCGTAGGTCCCGACGCTGTCCTTAGCGCGCTCTCGGAGTTGTTGCAAATTCCATCCGGACTTGGCCACCCCGATCACCGGGATGTCCAACTTCCCCCGCCTGGCCAGTTTCTGCAGGGCAGGAAAAATCTTCTTGTGCGCTAGATCACCGGTGGCTCCGAAGAATACGAGCGCATCAGATGTAATCTGCATTAGTTCTACTCTACCGGCAAAATGACGCGAGATTCATACCTGCCGGCGAATTCGCGCTCGTATTCAGGACGGTCCCACTTCGTGACATCATTACCGGTTCAGGTCATTGTGTCAGGGAACTGGACACGGATG
>QIAK01000337.1:978-1651 GCA_003225515.1 Acidobacteriota bacterium
GTGGAGAATTTACCCGAGCTAGCCACATTCAAGATCGCCTTTCGAGCCCAGGCCTCCTGGTCGCGGTACAACTCAAGCAGCCTCTGGTCGGCGTCCAGGTATGACTTCAAATCCGCTAAGTGCATGTAGTGATCTCCCCGCAACAACACATCGACTATTGGAGCGAAGGTGCCGGATTCATTGCGACTGAAATAGTCGGAGGAGATCATATCCAGTGCGGCACGGGTTTCCGGTTCGTTATCGTAGTGCCACTGAGGGTTGTACCAACCTCGACTTGCGACGACTTGTTCCGCCGTAAGACCGAACAGGAAGAAATTTTCCTCGCCGGCTTCCTCGGCCATTTCGATCGTTGCCCCGTCACGTGTGCCTATGGTGAGCGCACCATTCATCATGAACTTCATATTGCTCGTTCCACTGGCTTCATACCCCGCTGTGGAGATCTGGTCCGAAACGTCGGTGGCAGGGATTAGATGTTCCGCGAGTGAAACGCTGTAATCGGGCAGGAACAAGACCTTCAGTCGGCCCTGCACCGCCGGATCCCCATCAATCGTCCCAGCCAGGTTGTTGATGAACTTAATAATCAACTTGGCCAGCCGGTAAGCCGGCGCTGCCTTGCCGGCGAAGAAGAACGTCCGGGGCGCGATATCCACGTTCGTGTCTGTGCGCAAACGGT
>QIAK01000337.1:1745-7926 GCA_003225515.1 Acidobacteriota bacterium
CTGCAGCTTGGCCTCGCGTTTGGCCATGAGGAATGCCTCGCAAAACGCCTTATCATCTGCCAGCGGCTTGAGCTTGCTTAATTGGCGTAAGTCAGTGATCCAACCATTACCAATGGCGTCTGTGATCGTCTGAGCGAGTGCTGGGTTGGCCAGCAGCAACCATCGTCGTGGCGTTACGCCATTGGTCTTATTGTTGAAGCGTTCGGGATACATCTCGGCCAAATCTTTGACCGTCGTTTTGCAGAGCAACTGAGAGTGAATGGCAGCGACCCCGTTCGTGCTATGCGAGCCGACGATCGCCATGTTGGCCATGCGAATTTTGGGATCGGCACTCTCCTCGATCAGGCTTATGCTGGCGACTCGTCCTTCCTCTCCTGGGAAACGATTGCGAACCTGGTCAAGCAAACGCTGATTGATCTCGATAATGATGTTTAGGTGACGCGGCAGCATCGTCTCAAACCACCGGCGCGGCCACTTCTCGAGAGCCTCGGGCAACAGGGTATGGTTCGTGTATGCCAGCGTTGTTTTTGTGATGTCCCATGCTTCTTCCCATCCAAGATGCGCTTCATCAAGCAGGATTCGCATCAACTCAGGAACCGCCATCGCCGGATGCGTGTCATTGAGCTGAATCGCCACCTTATCTGGGAACAAGTTCCAATCCGTATTGTTCTGCCGGAAGCGGCGTACCAGATCGGCCAGCGACGCGGCGACCAGGAAGTATTCCTGCACGAAGCGCAGTGCCTCACCCACGCTCGTGGAGTCGTCCGGATAGAGTACCCGCGTGAGAGACTCGGCAGCCAGGCTCTCGGCTAAGGCTGCGACAAAATCCCCGCTGCTGAATTCCTGAAAGTCAAAGTAATCAGGTGCCGCGGCGGCCCAGAGTCGCAAGGTGTTGATGTTTTTACCGCCGTACCCCACGACGGGTCGGTCAAATGGGATGCCCATCAGACTTAATCGGCGACCAGGCACCGCACGTAAGCTTCCGCCATGCAACTCGAATGAGCAGTTCAGCTTTATCTCCACCGAGTCCTGGGGGCGCGCGACCTCCCACGGATCTGCATTCCGGAGCCAGTTGTCTGCGTCCTCACATTGCCATCCATCTTTTATGGACTGCTTGAAGATTCCGTATTCATACCGCAGGCCGTAACCCATCGCCGGGAGCTGCATGGTCGCCATTGAGTCGAGGAAGCAGGCGGCCAAACGTCCAAGTCCCCCGTTTCCTAGGCCCGCATCCGGTTCCTGCTCCAGCAATTCGAGCCAGTCCATATTTTTCTGTAGGACGGTTTCCTTGATGACCGGATCCAGCAAAAGATTGCTGATGTTATTGCTAAGGGAGCGCCCAATAAGAAACTCCATCGAGAGATAGTAAACACGCTTAGGATTCTCGTTCGCGTAAGTGCTTTCGGTGTGCACCCAACGTTGCGAGAGGATGTCCCGGACGGAACGGGCTAGCGCCTCAAAACGCATCCGGCCATTCGAAGCGGGGACGTCGACAACGTTATCAAAAATCAGATGGCGCTCATACAGTCCGTTCTCCGTTCCAGAGAACTGAACCGGCCCACAGCCGTACTGTTGAATCAGCCTCGAAATAGTTTGCGGGGCAATATGGATTGGGACTATACTCGCGCGTTTTGTGCCCGTCAGGCTCCCGGGATTCGCCACAGTTTTCATGCTCATTGCGCTGTCCTTCTTTCGGGTAATTGGTCTGTCATCCGTGAAGTGGGTTTACGCCAGTGATAATTATCCCGGCCAGGTCCATTGATCGACTTCAGGCTTGTCCACGCCGTGCTCGTAGGCGTAGTTCTGGCAATCGATCTGCAGGTTGCGCAATATCTCCTTCGCATGTGCGCCGGCGACCAGCAGTCCGGGTACGCGGTCAATAACGTCGATTGCCAGAGTGAAGCGATCGATCTGGTTCTGAATGGCCAGATCAAGGGGCGTGTTGATATTCCCTTTTTCCTTGTAACCGCGCACATGCAAGTTCTTGTGATTCGTCCGTCGATAGGTCAACCGATGGATCAGCCATGGATAGCCGTGGAAAGCGAAAATAATTGGTTTGTTCTCCGTGAACAGGCTGTCGAAGTCTCTGTCCGACAGACCGTGGGGGTGCTCAGTCGAGTGAACGAGTCGGTAAAGGTCCACTACGTTAACGAAGCGGATCTTGAGGTTGGGGAAGTGCTCACGCAACAGTACTACTGCGGCAAGAGCCTCCTTGGTGGGAATATCACCCGCACAAGCCATGACAACGTCCGGTTCTGCCCCTTTGTCATTGCTTGCTTTCCGCCAGATGCCGACCCCTTTAGTGCAATGCCCAATCGCCTCCTCCATGCTCATGTACTGCAGGTGCTTTTGCTTATCGGAAACAATGACGTTGACGTAACCCGTGCTCTTGAGACAGTGATCGGCCACGGATAGCAATGTGTTTACGTCGGGCGGCAGGTAAATTCGGCAAACGTCCGGGCTCTTGTTGACTACCAAGTCCAGGAAACCAGGATCCTGGTGCGTAAAGCCGTTGTGATCCTGGCGCCACACGGTGGAGGTAATGAGCAAGTTGAGCGAAGAGATGGGAGCTCGCCAGGGTAGCTCGTTGGCCATGGCGAGCCACTTGGCATGCATATTGAACATCGAGTCGATAACGTGAACAAAAGCTTCATAGGTGGAGAAAAAACCATGTCTGCCGGTCAGAAGGTAGCCTTCGTGCCAGCCCTCGAGGGTATGCTCCGACAGCATTTCCAGGACTCGGCCGTCGGTCGATAGCTCGCCGCCATCGGCGTCTTCCGGCAGATAGTCAGCCAGCCATAGCTTTTTGCTGACCTCGTAGATTGCATCGAGCTTGTTCGAGGAGTTCTCGTCAGGCCCGAAGACGCGAAAGGTCTTCGGGTTCTGCCGCATGATGTCACGTAGGAATCGCCCCAGGAAACGTGTGTTTTCAGCAGCCGTTTGGCCCGGCTTCTCCACTGCGATCGCATAATCTCGGAAATCAGGAACCCGCAGGTCTCTACGCAGCAAACCGCCATTGGCGTGAGGATTGGCGCTCATTCGACGTGGACCAATCGGGGCGAGCGACCTTAACTCAGGTATGAGCCGCCCATTTTCGTCGAACAATTCCTCCGGACGATAGCTCCGCATCCAGTCTTCCAGCAACTTTAAATGGACGGGGTTATCGCGCACCCCTGCAAGCGGCACTTGATGGGAGCGCCAGGAGCCCTCTACCTTGCGTCCATCAACTTCCTTCGGACCGGTCCATCCCTTCGGGGTACGCAGTACGATCATGGGCCAGTGCGCCCGGCTAGCCTTGCCACTGGTGCGGGCTTCTTCCTGAATGCGACGGATCTCTAGTACACAATCCTCCAACGTGCCGGCCATTTCCTCGTGCATCAGCTCGACATTTTCGCCTTCCACAAAGTGCGGCATCCACCCATAACCCTTGAAAAGGTTCTCCAGTTCTTCGTGGGACACGCGCGCAAGGATTGTCGGGTTATTGATCTTGTAGCCGTTGAGATTGAGAATCGGCAATACCGCGCCGTCACGGATAGGATTTAGAAATTTGTTGGAGTGCCACGAGGTGGCCAACGCCCCAGTCTCCGCTTCGCCGTCACCCACGACCACCGCAACCAGAAGGTCGGGATTGTCAAAGGCCGCACCGAAAGCATGGGAGACGCTGTAACCCAACTCGCCTCCTTCATGGATGGAGCCCGGCGTTTCTGGAGTACAGTGGCTGCCGATACCGCCCGGGAACGAGAAATCCCGGAAGAACGCACGCATCCCTTGTTCGTCTTCGCTCTTGCTCGGGTAGACCTCAGAATACGTACCTTCCAAATAGACCGGCCCAAGCACGCCGGGCGCCCCGTGGCCGGGGCCAGCAAGAAAAATGGCATTCAAATCATATTTCTTGATCAGCCGATTGAAGTGAACATAGGTGAAGCTCAGTCCCGGACTCGATCCCCAGTGTCCCAATAACCGAGTCTTTACGTGCTCCGGCTTCAAGGGCGCACGAAGCAGAGGATTGTCGCGCAAATAAATCATTCCCGCGGCCAGGTAGTTACACGCACGCCAATATGCATCTATTTTGCGAAGCTCTTCGGCAGCCAACGGGTGCAGAGCACTCGGTTTGATCCCGCCTGTTTTTCGCGTTTTCACATCAGCGACCGTTGATTTCACAAATCCTCCTCGCACTGCAACCTAACGTGCCGCCCAGTTGCGCAACGATTGCGTCTTGGAATTCTGTTGCCGCCTATGGTGGCTGACGAACACCGAGGCGGTCCTTCGGGACTTGTTGCTGTTTTTGTGTGACTGCGCACACCAGAATGCCATCAACACGCGATGAATATTGCCACCGATTCTATCGGCGAGCGTGGACACTCGAAACTGTAGCTTTTGACAGTGTCAGCTCTCAGCACCGTCTCTTACACTCCCCTCACTCCAATGTGGCTTTTCTACGACGGCGACGATGAATTACCCGAGCAACAGGCCGGCCTGGTTCGTGTTAACTCGCCACTGGTTGAGTCTTGTCGGCGCCGCAATGCTCGCGACTGCCGTGATTTCTTGGCTGTTCGTGCTGCCGCACCAAATTCGCGGCCATGTTGACAATCCTTATGTTGGGATCGTCATTTTTCTGATCCTTCCGCTGGTGTTCTTCACCGGGTTGGCGCTGATCCCCATCGGAATCTATCTCAGTGCACGCCGTATCAGGATGGGGATGGCTCCGTCAACCTTCGACCGGAAGATTGCGCTTCAGCGACTGGCGTGGTTTTTCGGCATCACCACATTCATAAACGTTCTTTTTGGAACCCAAGTCACGTATCGCGCGGTCAAGCACATGGAAACGCCGCAATTCTGTGGAGCGACCTGCCACACGATGAACCCCGAACTTGTGGCCTACGAGAATTCACCGCACTCGAGGGTGGAGTGTGTGGAGTGCCACGTGGCGCCCGGCGCAGCGGGGTGGCTCAGCAGCAAGACAGCCGGTATTCGCCAGCTTGTCGAGACCGTGCTCAATACCAGCCCGAAGCCGATACCCACAGCCATTGCGAGCAACCGTCTGGTGCCCGCCAGGGAGACCTGCGAGAACTGCCATTGGCCGCAGAAGTTCGCGGGTGTGAAGCTGCGTGTCATCAACAAGTATGCCGACGACGAATCCAGCACCCGCACACAAACGGTCCTCCTGATGATGGTAGGGGGAAACAAAATCTCTGGCATTCACGGCGCGCACTTTGGGCCCGGAGTTCGCATTCGATTCGCCGCAGTGGATGCGGCAAGGCAAACCATTCCATGGGTCGAATACCGCAATACAACTACCGGAGACATCCAGAACTTCGTCAGTTCCGACTCGACTCCGGACTCCATTAAGGCCTTGCCTACACACGAAATGGAATGCGTGGATTGCCACAACCGCCCAACACATGCATTCGAGTTGCCACCGCGAGCCATGGACAAAGCCTTGGCCCGTGGCGACATTGCCATCACTCTGCCTTATATCAAAAAAGAGGGCGTGGAGTTGCTGAAGGCAGACTACCGCACCAGGAAAGAAGCCGCAGACAAGCTGCCGGCAAATCTGGCCAGTTTTTATCAACAGCACTATCCCGACCTTTACGCTGAACGTGCTCAGGACATCAACCAGGCAGGCAAAGCAGTTCTCGCCATCTACAACCGCAACGTCTTCCCGGAGCTCAGGGTGACATGGGGCACCTATCCAGACAATCTAGGCCACGAGGATTTTCCCGGGTGCTTCCGATGTCATGACGGATCGCATACGACGCCGGCCGGCAGGACGATCGCGCAAGACTGCAACACCTGTCATGAACCTTTGGCCATGGACGAAGCTACCCCAGAAATCTTGAAAACGCTCGGCATCGCCGAACGAATTTCTAAAGTGCAGAAGCAATGATCCGGTTGATCGAACAGCAACTACGTTTTTGAAAGTGAAAAGGAGCTTTGATTATGACCTCTAAGTGCTTGGCTGGTGTCCTGGCGATGTTACTGATTGCATCGGCAGCTTCGTGGGCCGCCGATGATGGGGCGGCACTCTACAAGAAAAAGTGTGCGGGTTGTCACGGGGCAAGCGGTGAAGGCAAGCCGGCGATGAAGGCTCCTGCCTTGAAAGGAACAACGAAAGACGCAAGTCAGATCGTGGAACATATCATTAAAGGCGAGCCAGGAAGCAAAGCGCCCCACAATAAAG
>QIAK01000338.1:0-495 GCA_003225515.1 Acidobacteriota bacterium
TGACGTGCTGGTCGAGGAATCCGTCACGCGCGACTTCATAAGCCACATACTGGTTGAAGGTGGAAGTGTGCAGGTCCGCAGCCTGCTTCAGTTGCACCAGTTTGCTGATGACCTCTTCGGGGGCAACAATCCACGCCAGGCGGATGCCGGGCGCCAGAGTCTTCGAAAATGTGCTCAGGTAGATGACGTTGCCGAGGGTGAATCCGTTGTCTCGGCGCAGGTTGTCACGATCGAGCACCACCAGAGGCGCCAGGTGCGCACCTTCGTATCGCAACTGGCCATAGGGATCATCTTCGACGATGGGGACACCGTATTTGTCAGCCAGCAGAATCAGCTGATGGCGGCGGCCTTCGGACAACGTCACTCCTGCCGGATTCTGGAAATTGGGGAGCACGTACATGAATTTCGGACCAGCGCGCAAGCTCGGATCGAGCTGATCGGTGAGCAGGCCGTCGTCGTCGACCGGGACGGAAACGTATTGAGCGCCGTAAACAT
>QIAK01000338.1:597-8177 GCA_003225515.1 Acidobacteriota bacterium
GTTGTGCGCAATCATCTCGCGCAGGGGCTGATAGCCTTCGGTTGTGCCGTACTGCAGGGCCTGGGCACCGTGGTCAGAGAGAACTTTGTGGCAGGCTTCTTCGAAGCGTTTCACCGGAAAGACATCGGGGGCGGGGAGTCCGCCGGCAAACGAGATGATCTCGGGTTTCTGCGTGACCTTCAGAAGTTCACGAATCGCGGAACTCTTCACACCCAGCGTTCGTTGTGCGTAACGCAAGTTCCAGAGCGTGGACATGCGTGAAAGCCTCCAACTGGCGTCTCGCATTTGCCTGTGGCGGCGCGACGCCGGCGCTACTTGATTAGCTTACCAGCCTTCTTCTTGGCTCTTGGCTGTTTGCTCTTTGCTCTTTGCTCTTTGCTCTTCGCTCTTCGCTATTTCCGCTGTGTTATTACACGATGCTTACGATTGGGAGGCAATGATGAGGATCGCGGACGGATGTGATGGGGATCACATTTTGCGATGTCGTGCGCGAAGGCTCCCACTTCTGTAATGGAATCGAGGGTGCTCGGAAGTAGTTCCGGATCGTTTACGTCGAGAAGCCTTCCCTGCTAACATCATAGGTTTACTACTCGGTCGCAAACGAATCTGTTCACACCTTCATAAATTTACGGAGGAAACATGGCAATCAAAGTTGGCATCAATGGCTTCGGAAGAATTGGCCGCAATGTTTTGCGCGCTTCGCTCAAGGATTCGAACCTGGACTTCGTAGCAGTCAACGATCTGACGGATCCGAAAACGCTGGCCCACCTTTTGAAGTATGACTCGGTTCTGGGGAACCTTCCGAACCAGGTTTCCGCGGGTCCGGACAGCATTACGGTGGATGACAAGACCATTAAGGTATTCAAAGAGAAAGATCCGGCTGCGCTGCCCTGGGAATCTGTGGGCGCGCAGGTTGTGATTGAGTCTACCGGCCGCTTTACCGATGCTAATGACGCCAAGAAGCACATGCGGGGATCGGTGAAGAAGGTCATCATCTCGGCTCCGGCAAAGAATGAAGACATCACGCTGGTCTTGGGCGTGAATCATGAAAAATATGATGGCGCGAAGCATCATGTGATTTCGAACGCCTCATGCACCACAAATTGCCTGGCGCCGGTGGCGAAAGTTATTCAGGACACATTCGGTATCGTCAGCGGCACCATGACCACGATTCACTCCTACACCAACGATCAGGTAATTCTGGATTTTCCCCACAAGGATTTGCGGCGCGCGCGGGCCGCAGCATTATCGATGATTCCGACCACGACCGGAGCCGCTAAGGCGCTCAAGTTGGTTATTCCGGAACTGGGTGGCAAGATCGATGGCTTTTCGATGCGCGTGCCGACGAAAAGAAGACGACCAAGGAAGAAGTAAATGCGGCGTTGAAGAAAGCGACCGAGTCAGGGCCGTTGAAGGGATACCTGGGATATGAAGAGCATGAACTGGTATCGTCCGATTTCAAGGGTAACCCGCTATCTTCAATCGTGGACGCGCCTTGCACCATGGTGGTCGGGGGCAACTGCGTGAAGGTGATCTCCTGGTACGACAATGAATGGGGATACTCCTGCCGCGTGCGAGATTTGATCAACTACATCGGCAGCAAGGGCCTGTAAGGTTTTATGTTGTGGCGCGGGCGCCCTCGCCCGCGCAAATCCTATGGGTGCTACAGGCACGCGGGCGAGGGCGCCCGCGCCACATTTCAGTCATCTGCGATCGACAAGGACGACCAGCCATGTCCAAGCTGTCCATTCGTGATCTCCCCCTCAACGGAAACCGCATTTTTATGCGCGTCGACTTCAACGTGCCGCTCGATGACGGGCGCGTAATGGACGATACCCGCATCCGCGAAACGCTGCCCACCATCGAATACGCTTTGCGCCACGGCGCGCGCCTGATCCTCGCCTCGCATCTTGGCCGGCCCAAAGGCAAGCCAAACTCGAAAATGAGTTTGAAGCCGGTCGCGGAACGGCTGCGAATGCTGCTCGACAAAGAACTGGCCCGCGGCGAGAACGTAGGATTCTGTCCTGAATGCGTTGGACCCGAGGCCGAGGAAGTCGCGAGCCAACTCGAAAAGGGCCAGACCCTGCTGCTCGAAAACCTACGTTTCCATACCGAAGAAGAAGCCAATGACGAGCACTTTTCCAGGCAACTGGCCAAGCTGGCCGAGTTTTATGTGAACGACGCTTTTGGCACCGCGCATCGCGCCCACGCATCGACGGTCGGCATGACGAAGTTCATGAAGCAATCCGCCGCCGGACTGCTGATGGAGAAGGAACTCAAGTATCTGGGCACAGCTCTGGAGCATCCGGAAAAACCTTTTGTGGCGATTCTGGGCGGCGCCAAGGTGGGCGACAAGATTGGCGTAATCCGAAACCTGATGGATAAAGTCGATGCGCTGATTATCGGCGGAGGCATGGCCTACACATTTCTCAAGGCCCAGGGACACGAAATTGGCAAATCGCTGCTGGAATCGGACAAGGTCGATCTCGCAAAGCAGTTGCTGGCCGAAGCGAAGAAACGGAATTTGAAGTTCCTGTTGCCCATAGACCATGTGGTGGCCATGAAACCGGAGGCCAATGCCGTAGTGCAACAGATCGGCGAAGGCCAGCCGATTCCCGCCGACAAAATGGCGCTCGACATCGGGCCGAAGACCATTGAACTGTTTTCCGAGGAAATCTCGACGGCGCGAACCATTGTGTGGAACGGTCCGATGGGAGTGTTTGAGGTTCCGGGATTCTCGCGCGGGACGTTCCAGCTCGCACACGCGGTGGCCGACAACGGCGGAGCGATTTCAATTGTAGGCGGTGGCGATTCGGTAGCGGCCGTCCATGCCGCCAACGTCGCCGACAAGATGACCCACATTTCCACCGGAGGCGGCGCGTCGCTGGAGTTCCTGGAAGGCAAGAGACTGCCGGGAGTCGAAGCGCTCACGGCTAAGAAATAGGACCTCGGACCTTGGACTTCGGACGTCGGCCTTCGAACGGCGAGTCTCGCAGATGAAACATCATGGACAAGAAGTGACCTTCTTGGAAACCGGCGTGCAGACTCCCACAGTTCGGCTCGTGCTTGACAGCGGAAAAGCGATTGAAATCTGCGGACCAGCCAACATCGCTGCGGAAACGACCGATGCGATCGTGAATGCCGCGAACTCTTCTCTGCTGGGTGGTGGGGGAGTAGACGGAGCGATCCACCGCGCCGGAGGGCCTGCGATCCTGGCCGAGTGCCGCCAGCTCGTCAGCAAAATTGGAACCCTGCCTGCCGGGCGGGCGGTTATCACCACAGGCGGCCAGCTCTCGGCAAAATACGTAATTCATACAGTCGGCCCCATTTATCGCGGAGGCGAAGGCGGAGAGGCAGAGACGCTGGCGAACTGTCACCGCGAATCGATTCGCCTAGCTGACGAACATAATCTTTCATCGCTTGCATTTCCTGCGATCTCCACAGGCGCATACGGATATCCCGTGGCCGAAGCAGCGCCGATCGCGATTTCAGCCACGCTCGATGCCCTCGCTGCCTCGACGCATGTAAAGCTGTGCCGATTCGTGCTTTTTGACATCTCCACCCGGCGCGCCTACGAGCGTGCCGCCGAAAAATTTCATCGTTCGAACACTACTTCATTCCGCATTCAAAAGGCTCACTCATGAGAACAAAGGTAATGGCCGCCAACTGGAAGATGTACAAGACTCCTAACCAGGCTCGCGATTTTTTCCGCGACTTCCTGCCCCTTGTCTCCGGGCACGAGCGTGACGAAATAGTCGTGTGCCCGCCCTTTCTGGATTTGCCCGCATCTGTGGAGGCAGCGAAAGGATCGAATGTCTCCATCGGCGGACAAAATGTTCACTGGAAGGAAGAAGGAGCGTTCACGGGCGAGACCTCGGCGGCACAGTTGCTGGCGTTGGGCGTGACCCATGTGATCATCGGCCACTCGGAGCGGCGCCAGTATTTTGGTGAAACCGACGACACAGTGAACCTGCGTCTGAAAGCCGCATTGGAAGCGGGACTCATCCCGATCTGCTGTGTGGGCGAAGTGCTGGAGGAGCGTGAGGCGGGACTCACAGACGACGTTCTCCGCCGGCAGTGCGTGCGAGCATTCCACGCCCTATCAGCGAAAAAAGCGGCGAAGCTGGTGGTCGCGTATGAGCCGGTCTGGGCGATTGGCACGGGCAAGACCGCAACTCCTGAACTCGCAGCCGAAGCTCATGCAGTAATCCGGCGCGAAGCCAGCGAAATTTTCGGTGAAGAGTTCGCCGGGAAGTTGCGGATTCTATACGGCGGATCAGTGAAGCCAGATAATGCGACGGCGCTGATGTCCCAGGAAGAGATTGATGGCGCGCTCGTAGGTGGAGCGTCGCTGGATGCGAAGTCGTTCGCCGCGATTGTCAAGTACTGAGAGGGGCGGAAGCTTATCCCAGCCATCTATGGCACGTCAGTTAAGACAGCACCCGGGGGACATTTCTAATGTGGTATGACAGGGGGACACGCGACATTGACAATTCGGCCCCTTGACAGGCAAACTACCGCATTCGCTGGGAATCGGTTCCAGCGAGAGCCTGTGGGTGGCGGGAAAGCGGAATCGCCGTCCAGGCCGTATAATCGCTGCGACACTTCGTCCATGGCCATGACCGAGCAACGGGTCTCGTACACGCTCGACTCCTCGTTGGAGACGATCGACAATGCGGAGGAGAAGGCCACAAGAATCGCGACGGAACTCGGCTTTCCCGACGATGAAATCATGCAGATTTCCATGGCCGTGCGTGAGGGCGCGGTCAATGCCGTGTTACACGGCAATGCATATGCCCCGGACAAGAAGGTTGTCCTCGCGTTTGAGCGCACCGGCAGCGATCTGATCATCACCATACAAGACCAGGGTACGGGAATGGATCTGAGCAAAATTCCCAATCCCCTGGCGCCGGAGAATCTGCTCAAAACGTCGGGGCGCGGAATTTTTCTTATGCGCTCGTTTATGGATGTGGTCGAAATTCGGCCCACCAATACGGGCACTGAACTCAAATTAATCAAGCACGTCCACGGGCCAACCGCGGGCGGCAAGGAGGCTTCCAAGTGAGCATGAAGGTTGGTAGTCGGCAGGTGGATGGAGTCACGATTGTGGATTGCAGCGGTCGCATTACCCTGGGCGAAGGCAGCGTTATTCTGCGCGATACCGTGCGCGACCTGCTGTCGAAGGGGAACAAGAAGATTGTCCTGAATCTCCAGGATGTCAACTACATTGACAGCTCGGGGATCGGTGAACTGGTCAGCGCCTTCACGACCAGCAAAAACCTGCTCAACCTCACCAAGAAAGTCCACGACCTGCTGCAGATCACCAAGCTCTACACCGTCTTCGACGTGAAAGACGACGAAGCATCTGCGGTCAAGTCGTTCAAGTAATCGCGCCCCTTTCCTCATAGAATCCAGGTGCCCCATTTCTCGCGTGCTTCGCGGGAAGTGGGGGCATTGCCCCAGTTTCATTCCGGAACTCCGTTCAAAATATTCCTGATCCATCACCGACCTGGGCATCCCCTCGCTCGTAAGATTGGAGCATGTTCGGATTATGCACAGCCCGCGCCGGGAGAGCCGTCCCTTCGACAAACTCGGGGCAGGCTCTCGGCTATTCGGCCGTGCAAAGCGCCCGGGTTCGGTTGATCCTGCTGCTGATCTTGTCCGCAGTGCGGTTGCTCTCGGCCTCCGACTGCATTCCCATCCACGAAGCCGGCCAGCATGTCGGGGAAACCAAGTGCGTCGCCGGAAAGGTCCTCAGAATCGAGGTCGGCGCCAAGGGAGTTCACTTCCTCGACTTCTGCGAAGACCAGATGGCCTGCCCGTTCACGGTTGTGGTCTTCCCTTCTGGCCTTAAAGATGTGGGCGACGTTCGCCGGCTGGCAGGACGCACCATCGAAATACATGGAGCAGTAAAGCTTTACGACGGACGCGCGGAGATCATCCTGAATCGCATCAGCCAGATCACGGGCGGAGCGGCCATGATCCCTGCGCTGCCCAAGAACTACGATGTGGAGAACCGCGGCCACTACAGCGCCGGGCACCTCCGTCCCACCAAAAAACCGGCAAAGACCAAGGCCAAACCCAATACGACCGCAACTTACGGCAGCGATGTGGAAGGCGACGGACCGCCGCAGTGAGCGGGATGGCTGATCTCAGGAGCAACCGGGCCTTGCCAGCAGACATCCATTACGGCGCATGGCATGCGACATCCGTATTGGCACGTCCGGCTTCCACTACAAACATTGGAGAGGGCCGTTTTATCCGGAGAAGTTCGCGACCGCCGCCATGCTCAGTTTTTACGCCCGCCAGTTCGATACGGTTGAATTGAACAACAGCTTCTATCGTTTGCCCACTCCCTCAGCATTCGACGAGTGGCGCGACGCCACGCCGGAGAATTTTGTGTTCGCGGTGAAGGCCAGCCGCTTTATTACTCACAACAAAAAATTGAAAGATCCCGAAAATGCCGTGGACAATTTATTGCCGCGAGCCGTGCGGCTCGGCAAAAAGCTCGGCCCGGTATTGTTTCAGCTTCCGCCCAAATGGCGGATTAACGTCGAGCGCCTTCGAAATCTTCTTCTGATTCTGCCACGTGAGATTCGCTATGCATTTGAATTCCGCGAGCTCTCCTGGATGACCGCCGAAGTCTGCGCCACCCTGCAGGAGTTCAATGCCGCCTTCTGCATCTACGAGCTCGCCGGCTATCATTCCCGGCTCTCTATTACGGCGGACTTCACCTATGTGCGGCTGCACGGACCCGCGCGCGGAAAATATCAAGGCAGTTACAGCGAGCAGCAATTGTCGCAGTGGGCGCGACAGATCGAACGGTGGGCGCAGCAACTCAAAGCCGTCTACGTTTATTTCGATAACGATCAGGCGGGCTATGCGGCAGCGAATGCCTTGCAGTTAAGGGAAATGATCTTCGGACAGAGTTTGAAACGCGCCAGCTAAATGCCGCGCGGTGATGCTCAGACCATGCCTTTGCGTAACTCGTCCAGCGGATACTTCGTCCCACGCCACTCAATGCCATGGTTCCACAATGTCAGGATCATGGAGCGAAATAGCGTATAGATAAACAGCGCCGTGCTCACCGGATGCAGCAGAAAATAGTAGGGCGGCACCGCCGACCGCCAGGACATTCCAAGGTAAATCAGAAACATCGATCCAAGGGCGACTAGGTACGGAAGTCGTGCCCAGCCATGCGCCAGGAACACACCCAGAAAGGGACCGAAATTCAGGAAGGCCAATCCGAATGCCGAAATCAGGGTTCGCCACCATTGGAACGACAGAACGGCAAAGAAGTTCTTTGTCAAATTGTTGACCACGCCCATTGCGCCCTTGGCCCAGCGAATTGAAATAAGGTCGCCGCCGAAGACGTTGCGTTGCGCGAAGCCGGCCTTCTTGACGACCTTGCCCAACTTCATGTCGTCAAGAACTTCCATGCGCAACGCCTGATAAGTGCCTACGGCGTCATATACGCGCCGGCGCACGAGATTAAAGGCGCCCACGCCCATGTGATCATCAGTGCTGGGGTCAGCGACTTTCCAGGGACGATGCCCGAACATGAACATGGTTTGAAAAAA
>QIAK01000338.1:8195-8759 GCA_003225515.1 Acidobacteriota bacterium
TCATGATCATCTGCGGAAACAGCACCACATGATCCGCCGGGACGCTCTCGGCATAAACCAGCGCGCGGCGCAAGGAGTCGGGTTTGAACAATACATCCGCATCGGTAAAGAGCAACCAGTCGCCAGTCGCCTGGTTGGCTGCTGTCCACATGGCATGCGTCTTTCCAAGCCAGCCCTCGGGCAGTTCGCGGTGATGAATGACGCGCAATATAGGACCGGGAGGCCCCGTTTTTCTCGAGGATTGTGCGAGAGCGCCGGGACTTTGACTCACTCGCTCCATAATTTCCCCGGTGCGGTCTGTGGAACGATCGTTCACCGCCAGTATTTCGTAGTTGTCGTAATCGAGGGCGAGCAGCGTATGCAACGCCTGCTCGATGATCTCTTCTTCATTGCGGGCAGGAACGATAATGGAAACGCGAGGGTTGCCCGCTGCCAACACTGGGTTGCGATCCCACTCCGGACGGGAGACATCGGCCACCGAAGGCATGCCGAGAGCAGCATCCACAATGCGGGAAAACCATGCCAGGGCCAGAATTGTTCCCGCAATCCAATGAAAGTAAGCCA
>QIAK01000338.1:8997-9651 GCA_003225515.1 Acidobacteriota bacterium
GATGAATGATGAAAATATTCACCGCCAGCGCCGTGGCCCTGATGTGCGCTCCTACGGAGTTGATGAGTGCCGCATTCAACGGAGCCGTGTTGAGCAGCAGGAAAAATGCCGAGACCGCAATCGCCGGAATCATGATTGGTCCTCTCGCATACAGTGCCACAATCATGCAGGGCACACCCAGCAACATGCTCGCGGCCGAGACCAGGTAGTAGGAACCTTTGAGGCGCGGCAGCAGATAATCTCCCAGCCATCCGCCTGCCAACGCCGCAACGATACCGTCCACGACGACGATGATTCCGAAGTTGAAGTTGGCGGCTGCGAGCGTGTAGCCCCGTTCACTGAAAAGGAATTTCGGCATCCACACCTGGATTCCGCCGAGAGAGAATGTCATGGCCGCCATTCCGAGCGTCGAGGTCAGAAACGCCGGATTCCATAGCAGGCGAGTCAGGACTCTCCTGTAATTCAGCAATATTTCCTTCAGGTAGGTGAAAATCGATCCTTCGAAAGGAGCCGCCAGTTCGACATTCTCCCTCAATGCATCGAACTGCCCGCGTCCTGGCTCTTTCAGCAAGAGCACGAGAAGTGCCAGCAGAAATCCGGGAGCCGCGGCAATATAGAAAGGAAATCGCCATCCATGCGGCTGCGCGAGATTTC
>QIAK01000338.1:9725-17902 GCA_003225515.1 Acidobacteriota bacterium
ACGTGGGCGCAATCGTGACGAAGGTTGCTTCGCCGACACCTACAAGGGTGTGCCGGATCAGCAATTCGGTATAGGTATGCGTAACCGCCGTGAGCAGGGTGAGGCCGCTCCAGAAAACGGCGCCCAGCACGATGATGAGTTTGCGCGAATACCGGTCGGCAAGCGGCCCCACGAACGGCGCGGCAATCATGTAGAAGGCGAGGAATGCGCTGGTCAGATACCCGATCTGGGCATTGGTCACGTGAAATTCGTCCTGCACCAGGGGTTGCACCGCAAACAGCACGTTGCGATCCACGTAGTTCAATAGATTGAGCGCGGTCAGGAGGATTAGCGCGGTGCGTGGCTGGAGATCGGTCTGAGGCACGGGTCGAGCGAATATATCATGGCGGAACTGTCGCTACTTCGTACCTTGACCCATGCGACAATTGTCGCTATCATAAGTGACAAATGGTTAACGAATGGCAAGCCGTGGTGAAGCAGTTGGGCGGACCTCGCGTCCTCGGCCGCACATTGACCAGCGACTCCGATCTGCGCGAGGCGATTCGCGACGGATTTCCGCCAGCCGTGCTGGAGAAGCTGATGAACTTTTCCGGCCTCACTCTGAAGGAACTGGCGGACGCTCTTGATCTTTCCCCCCGAAGCCTGCAGCGCAGGCGGCGCAGCGGACGCCTGGCACGCTTCGAGTCCGATCGTCTTTACCGACTGGCCCGCATTGTGGCCCTGGCGCAGCAGAGCCTGGGCAGTCATGAACGGGCGATGCACTGGCTCAAACGCGGCAATCGAGCGCTCGGCGGAGTTGCGCCCATCGCTGTCGTCGATACGGAACTGGGATCGCGCCAGGTGGAGAACGTGCTGGGGCGCATTGCCTACGGCGGAATTAGTTGACCGGAGTCTCGACGAAGGTCTATCGCGTTCTGCGCCGCGCCTATGAGCGCAGTCCTTTCAGTGGCGAGGGCGCCTACCTGTATGGCGGGCGGTGGTCCAATCCCGGCACCCGCCTCGCCTATACGTCGGAACACCAGTCCCTCGCCATGCTGGAATATTTCGTTCACCTGGATCCCGACGATCCCCCGGACGACCTGATTCTGGCCACGGTGGAGATTCCAAATGAGCTGCCGCGCCAGCGTATCGAAACAGACGATCTTCCCTCGAACTGGCGCGAAAGCCCGGCCCCGCCAGAACTGGCACGCATCGGCGATGCATTCGTACAGCAATCCGAGTGCTGCCTGTTGGTTGTCCCCTCGGTACTTGTCAAGACTGAGAAAAATTGGCTGCTGAATCCGCAGCATCCTGATTTTCAGAAGATCATAGTCGGAGGAGTCGAATCTCTGACTTACGATCCACGAATGTTCGGAGCCAAAAAACGGCGTGCCAGGCATAAATCGAAATAATCCTTACGCCGCTGAAGATTAATCTCGGTGACCTTCGCGGCCGTTCTTCCTCGGCCACTTCGCCACAATGGTCGTAGAGATTCCACCCCGGGGGCGGAACTCCCCTCTTACTTCCGCCCAGACCGGCTTCGCCCACTTCACTACATCTTCCAGAATCTGGTTGACGACGTTCTCCTGAAAGATTCCGAGATTCCGGTAGCACTGCAGATACTCCTTAAGCGACTTCAATTCGAGGCAACTCTTGTCCGGCATGTAGCGGATCCCCAGGGCCCCGAAATCCGGCAGCCCGGTCTTCGGACAGACTGAAGTAAATTCAGGATCGTCCACCACGATCTCGTATCCAGGAAACTGGTTAGGCCAGGTCTCAATCTCAGGAAACTTCGTGTCCAGACCGGCAGCCGCGTGTTCAGGCGTATAGCGAGGTGATTTGGCCATGCTGCTATTGTAGCGTTTGCTGCGGAGAAGCCGAACGCACCCAGCTGGCATCTAATCAGGTACGTGGTCGGAACGTGCTGTGTACCTGTCGCGGCCTCCGGAATGGTAAATTACTACTTACAGTTATTCCTGCCGCAAACTGAAAGAAAAACTGGTTGGCATCCACCAACAATTCGAAACCGCCGTCGCAAAACCGGTGGATTTGGCTCATCCTCGGGCTGGTGGTGGTCTTCGTGGTGCTCTACTCGTACATTCATCAGACTCCGCTGAAGGTGCATGTCACGACTGTCGAACGCGGCCCCATTCGCAGCGTTATTTCAACGAATGGCAAGATCGAGCCCATACAGAATTTTGAGGCGCACGCTCCCATTTCGACCACGGTGAAAAGCCTTCTGGTAAAAGAAGGCGACCATGTGCATAAAGGCCAATTGCTGATGCAACTCGACGATGCCGACGTTCGCACCCAAGCCGCCAAAGCCCAGGCACAAATCAAGGCAGCGCAGGCCGATCAGTCTGCTCTCAAGACGGGTGGCACTCAGGAAGAAGTACTGACGTTGAATTCTCAAGTCATCAAAGCCCTTAACGCGCGCGATGCAGCCCAGCGCAATCTCGATGCCCTGCGCCGCCTGCAGCAAGAGGGAGCGGCTTCCGCCGGTGAGGTTCGCGCGGCGGCAGACAGTCTGCAACGCAGCGAGGCCGACCTCAACTTGCTCGAACAGAAACAGAAGGACCGCTACTCCAAGCCTGAAATAGCGCGCATCGAGGCCCAATCGGCTGAAGCGCAGGCCTCCTATGACGCTGCTCAGGACGCGCTGCTTAAATCCAGCGTGCGCGCCCCTTTCGACGGAATGGTCTACTCCCTTCCGGTCAAGGCCGGCGCGTTTGTCCAAAACGGCGAATTACTTTTACAGGAAGCAGATCTCTCCCAGGTGCTGGTGCGGGCTTTTGCCGATGAGCCCGACGTCGGCCGCTTACAGACCGGACAAAAAGTCGAAATCACATGGGACGCACTTCCCGGTCGAACCTGGACAGGGACCGTTAATACTGTGCCATCGACAGTGAAGTTGCGCGGCACCAGAAACGTCGGCGAAACGACCTGCATTGTCGAGAATAAAGATCTTCGCTTGCTGCCCAACGTCAACGTAGGCGTGACCATCATAGTGGCTGAGCACCATTCCGTTCTCACCTTGCAACGCGATGCTCTGCGCATCGATGAAGCCAAGCCTTACGTCTATCGCATCGTCAACAATCACCTGAAGCGGCAGACCATTGAATTTTCATTACAGAATTTAACCCGGGTGGAAATTACCGCCGGACTCTCCGAAGGAGACATGGTGGCATTGCCGGCAGACGATAAGCCGCTCGTGGAGGGCGCTCTCGTCAAGGTGGTTCCTTAGGGCATGGAGGGAGCGTGCGGTTGAATTTTCTTCCCCGGCTCGGGATTGTGCTGCTTTTCCTGGCGGCGTCGGCGTCTGCGGCTGAATCCGCCAAACAACTTTTAGCGGCGGGCCGAGCAGACGAAGCCATTCAGATGCTCGAACAGCAAGTCCATCGCACTTCCAATGACGCTGAGGGCTATAACCTGCTCTGCCGTGCCTATTTCATGACTGAAGCGTGGGACCACGGCATCGCCGCCTGCGAGCGCGCCATCAATCTTGACCCGCAGAAGAGCCTTTATCACCTGTGGCTAGGCCGCGTGTATGGCGAGAAAGCGGACCGCGCCGGATTTCTTTCCGCGGCAGGGTTGGTAAAAAAGGTCCGCACATCGTTTGAACGAGCGGTTGAATTAGACCCACGAAGCTGGGAAGCGCGCAGCGATCTTGCCGAATTTTATCTTGAGGCTCCCTCCATTGTCGGCGGGGGCAAGGACAAGGCCCGCGAACAGGCAGCGGCTTTGATGTCGCTCAACCCGGCCATGGGACACTGGATTCTGGCACGCATCGCGTCCAAAGATAAAGACAGTGCCGGTGCGGAGCGTGAGTATCGGGCCGCCATTGCGGCCAGCCATTCCGGCACTCGCGGCTGGCTCGACCTCGCGATCTTCTTGTTCCATGCCAATCGTCTCGACGAGATGGAGCAGGCTCTCCGCACGATGGAATCCAGCCCGGTGGACCGTCCAGAATCTCTCATGGATGGCGCCAGCGTTCTTTTAAAGGCCGGGCGCGCCTATCCGCTGGCGGTGCGCTTGTTGCAACGCTATCTTGCTTCTCCTGTGGAAGCGGGGCCCGCCTTCAAAGCTCACGACCTGTTGGGACAGCTGCTGGAAAAACAAGGAGACCGGCGTGGCGCCGCCGAACAATATCGTGCTGCGCTGGCTCTGGATCATAGCTACGCCCGTGCCCAGGAAGACTTGAAGCGGGTCGAGCATTGATGTGGAAATGCTTCCGCCCACGCTCCCATGTTGGCTGTCCTAAAATCCTTTTATCTTTATCTCTACCGCTCCGATCCGGCATTTAAAATTTCGCGGGCATCCAATTGTTCATAAAATATTCCCAGATCGCTTCGAAAGGGACGCAATGAAAATCTCGTGGAGCGGTGCGCACACCGCAAGGTCGATTCTGGCCGTCATGCTGATTCCCGCATCTCTGCTGGCAGAGCCCGTCTCTCTCAAGCGCGTGGTGGAACTCGCCTTGGTACATGCCACCGGAGCGGCCATTACAGCTGCCGACCAAGCGCGAGCCTCCGCTAATTATTTTGAGTTGCGCAACAACTACATCCCTCAGTTAAGCACGGGAGCAGGCCTCGGATATTCGTACGGCTTTCCGCTGGCCCTGGAGGGGTCGGCGCCGTCTCTTTTCAATGTCAATGCGCAATCCGCGCTCCTCAATCCGTCACTGCATGCCTTTGTGAAGGCGGCGAGAGTCGATTCGGCAGTAGCCTCTCTGAAGAGCAAAGACGAGCGTAATCAGATTATTCAGGATGCTGCACTCAGCTATGCCGAGCTGGCGAAATGGGAACAGCGATTGGCGCGACTGGGGGAAACCGAAGCAGCGGCAGCGAAGATGCAGGCCGCAGTGGCTGAACGCGTCAAAGAAGGTATTGACAGCGAGCTCGACGGCACACGCGCTCGTCTTTCCGAAGCTCGCGTTCACCTGCGCATCGCTGAAGCGCAAGGATCAGCTGACGTGCTTCGCGAACACATTTCTAAACTCACAGGCCTGGCTGCGGCAAGCATTCAGACTGACCCGGGCTCGATTCCCGTACCGCCCGCGACAGTTCCTGATGATCAGGCCGCGAAAGCCGCACCCGCCGATAATCCGTCAGTTGAGGCCGCTGTCCAACACGCTCGCGCCCAGTACCTGCGCGCCCAAGGCGAACACAAAGCTCTATTACCCAGCTTCGATTTCGCGGCACAATATGCCTTACTCTCGCGGTTCAACAACTATCAGAACTATTACATTCCTTCGAGGCCCTGCCCTGTCGCGGGCGTTAGCGTTCTGTGCACAGCCAGCAGTTTCCAGCAGAATAATGCGACTGTGGGCGTGAGCATCCGATTTCCTTTGTTCAACGCGTCGCAACGCTCGCGCGCTCAGGCTGCCGATGCCGACGCGCTCAAAGCGGCCAAGCAGGCAGAAGCGGCTCGCAATCAGGCGTCGGAAGAAACGTTGCGGTTGCAGCGCTCCGTTACGCAAATGCAGGCCGCCCGCGACGTGGCGCAGTTGGAATATGAACTCGCAGACAGGAGCCTTACTGCCATCCAGACCCGCATGGATGCTGGCACCGCCACGCTGCACGACCTGGACGACGCTCGCTCGCAAGCCAGCGAGCGCTTCATCACTCTGCAGGATGTGTCCTTTGAACTCGAGCGGGCGCAGTTAGGGCTGTTGCGTTCTAGTGGAGATTTGGAGAAGTGGGCGCTGGGCACCCAATAAGTGTCCTTGGAATTCCAGAACTCTTACAGCTTGCCGCGCAGCGTCTTCAACATCTGGCGAATGGCTTTCTGGCCTTTCTTGGTCGCCTCGACTAGTCCCGCTTTCGTCAGAATCGCCATATGATGCGAAATGGTGGGCTGCGAAAGGCGAACGCGCTCTTCCACATCCCCTGCGCAAAGAGACGGTCCATTCGCAGCTTTCTGCATTCTAGCCTGCGCTTCGCCCTCCTTGAGGGCTTGCAGGATGCGCCGGCGAGTGGGATCGGCAATGGCGTGAAGTGCCCGGTCAAGTGAGTTTTCAGTAGAAGACATGGATCTTAGAAATAGCCACAGAATCGATGGGGGTCAATCTATAAGTGCCGCCAACTCAGAGCGACAGCGCTTTACTTTTTTAGAATCGGGCTATACCCGTCTGCGATGAGCCGCGTGCGCATCGACTCCGCCTCTTTGATATCGGAGAACGGTCCCACCTGAACTCGAAACAGTTTGTCGGTTTGAACCTGATCCGCCACAAACGCGGGATATTGTTTTTTCTTGAGCGCATCCACCAGTGAATTGGCGTCCTCTTCTTTGCTGACCGCGGCAACCTGCACGAAATATCCCGAGGTCGGCAGGACTGTAGCAAGATCCGCAGGGTTGGCGGCCGCAGTATTCGCTGCCGCAGGAGTATTCGCACTGGCCGGCGCTGTGTCCGGCTTGGGATCAGCCGCCGGACTCAGTTCGGGATTCGCGTCCTTCTGCTCCACGGACTTGTAGAACGTCATGGGGGCGGCTGCGGCCGCAGATCCGCTGGCGCTCTTGTTCGAACTCGTCATCTGCGGCGCAACGGCGGCGCTGGCAGTGGTGATCGACGGCTCCGACTTTCGTCCAAGAGAATATCCCAAGGCGAAAAACAGCGCGCATATCCCGACCAGTCCGAAGAACAGGACCAGCAATTTGCCTGTGCCCAGCGTAATTTCCGTGTCTTGTGATGTGGCCATAATTCAACTCCGGGGTTTTGCGTTACGCAGTTTTCACGGGCTCAGCCTGACCATCGCCCTTTCCTAACAATTTCTGCAGTCCTGAGAAAAAATCCACCGGAACCGGGAAGATCACGGTCGTATTCTTCTCCACCCCGATCTCAGTCAGGGTTTGCAGATAGCGCAGTTGCACGCTGACCGGTTCAGTGGCCAGCAGATGGGCGGCATCCACGAGTCGCTGCGCGGCTGAGAACTCGCCTTCGGCGTGAATAATCTTCGATCGCTTTTCACGTTCGGCCTCGGCCTGCTTGGCCATTGCACGCAGCATCGACTCCGGCATATCGACCTGCTTGACCTCAACGTTAGTGACTTTCACACCCCACGGTGAAGTGTGAGTGTCGAGAATGCTCTGGAGCCGCAGATTAATTTTTTCCCGGTGCGACAGCAGTTCGTCGAGTTCCTGTTCGCCCAGCACCGAGCGCAGCGTAGTCTGCGCGAATTGCGACGTCTGATACACGTAGTTCGAAACTTCAACGACTGCCTTATTTGGATCAATGACTCGCAAAAAAATAACCGCGTTCACCTTGAGCGTGACATTGTCGCGGGTAATTATGTCCTGCGGCGGGACTTCCAGCGCTTCCTGCCGCAGCGACACGCGCACAATGCGGTCGATCGGGGCGAACACCAGCGTCACGCCCGGCCCCTTGGCTTGAGCCAATAACCGGCCCAGCCGAAAAATGACTCCGCGCTCGTACTCGGCCAGAATCTTGATAGAACTGAGAACGTATATGATGACGATGACGACGGCGATCGTACCGAATCCGCCAAGAATTTCAGGCATCTTCCCCCTCCAGAAACACGAAGCGCCCAAACGCTTCTAAGCGGATTGTATAGCAGGCAGCACAAGGCGGCATGCAAATCGGAGTGGCGCGCATTGCTTGGCTTGATGCGCGGGACGCCGCCGGACCACAACTCAACTCCGATCAGGATCAACCCCCTGATCGAGATAAATCCACAGCACCCGGGCCATCCACGTCAGCACCGGCGCCAGCGGCACAAACAACACAATGCCCGCGGCCACCGACTTCATCAGGGGCCAGCGCAACACGGCCCACACCAACGCGGCCAGTATCGCAATGACGGCGATTCCAAGCCCATACCCGATGTACATTGCGCCCAGGAAATATCCATCCTCGCGCTCGAATTTCAATCCGCACGCAGGACATCGTTCGTACATCCGCGGAAACAACCAGACCGACTTACGAAAGATTTTTCCTGAGCGGCATCGAGGACACAGCTGCCGCAGAATTCCCCTCACCGCGGAAACATCGGCCCGCTGCATGAAGAAAGTCTAGCAGCCGCCAGAATGCAGTCGCGAAAGCTGTGAGGAGCAGCCTCGAAAGCTGCCGGAGCGGAGCGGCGAAAGCTGCCCAGAGAGCATCCCCGAACCTGCCCGGAGCCGCGAAGCGGCGGAAGACTGCAGCCCACAGCGCAAGCTGTGGGTAGTCGGGAAAAAGCAGA
>QIAK01000339.1 GCA_003225515.1 Acidobacteriota bacterium
ATTTCCGTCGTCAGCTCGAGCCTTATAGAAGATGTGCTCCGGGTCATACCACTGATCGAGCACAGCTTCAACCCGATATTCTTTCCCTTCCAGCCAAAAACGGGCAGGGCGTTCATCGGCCTTTCGCCCAGAGTAGCACTCGACGCTCAGCGTCATTGTCCTCATTATCCTCGAGTACCACCACGGAAGCTCGCGATCCGTGTGATGCTCCGCATCCTTCCCGCAGCGTGCAGGATTTCTTTGTAAGAATTGGTTGCGTCCAGCACAATCGAGGCGTGAAGGCCATGAAGGATAGAGTCAGAATTCGGCGACCGACGCTCGCAGACTTGCCCCTGCTCTTGCCCTACCGGCGCACCATGGCAGAGGAGATGGATGGCGCTGATGAAGCGGCCGTGAATCGGATGATCGCAGCCTTGGAAACCTTATCTTCGCGCCGCTATTCCGGAAGACAGGTGGCATTCCTGGATTGCCGAGCCAGGGGGATGTGGTTCCGTTGAAATCGTTCCATGGGTCCCGGGACGGTTGGACCCAACGCCGAGACGTGCGTGGATTCACAGCGTGTATGTCGAGCCCTCGTTTCGCCGTCGTGGTATTGGACGCCAGCTCACCCAGACGATCATTGCATGGTGTCGCGAACGGGGATTTGAGTGGATTTATTTGCACGCCAGTGATCAAGGCCGGCCTTTGTATGAATCACTCGGATTTGTGCCTTCCAGCGAAATGCGCCTCAAACTTTAATGAAGGGAGGCACGGCGCGCGCTCTACCGACTCTCGATTCGTCGAAATGTCAGGTTAATGCGCGGCTGGCTGATATCGGGTTCTTTGGAAACCTCGTGCTTGAAATTTTTCTGTGTGTGCCCCGCCATGATGAGCAGGCTCCCATGCGGCAATCTTTCTGCGAAGGCAACGCCGCCATCGTTCCCTTTAAGGCGAAACAGACGTTCAACACCCAGACTGACCGATGCAATCACCGGACCCATTTCCGGTTCGGCGTCGGCGTGTAGCCCGACGCTGTCGTGTCCGTTTCGATAGAGATTGCAGAGAACGGCGTTGTAGGGGACCGTCGAGAGATTCGACTTGGCATAGGCCTCTGTCGGAGTGGCCTCTTCAACCCGCGCCTTCAACGAAAGCAATTCCGGAATCCAGGCCAGAGGCTTGTACTCGCTCCGCGAATACGTGTAATTGGTTCCTGGGTCACCATAGTATGCTTCGTCGCGGGGCACCGAGCCTTTGAACGAAGTTTTCCTCCGTTTCCAGGCGCATTTCGCCAGCAACGTATTGAACAGAGTTGTCGCTTCCTCAGAAGAGAGGAAGCGCTCTTCGTAGTAGATTTCCGCTCCGGGAATTGCTACCGGTTCCATGTGCTTGAGCCGCTCCTTTTGCCCTTAAGCGGGCTTGGCGTAGGTGCCGGGGCTTTTCTCTGTTGCCTGAAATTCCGGAGGACGCTTCCTGCTCGCTTCCGCCAATGCGCGACGCACTCCTTCAGCGTTGAAATCTGTGGCGTAGACGGGTGTACCTGGCTGCTGGCGCCATGAATCGTCGAGCCCGCCGGCATCGACGGCATCGAACCCGATTTGGTCAACAAGCTTCATCACAACTGCTTCAGCCTTGGCATTGTCACCGGCAACGGGCAGAGCAATACGATCTGGAGTGTCTGCCGGGCGGCCCTTCTCCAGCAGGTGCTTGGCGTAAATGTTGTTAAACGCCTTGACCACGGGTCTCCCCAACTGTTTTTCGACCCAGCGGCTCTCGGTCAAACCATCTTCGATCTCCGCAATCCGGCCGTCACGATGGCGCGGATAATAGTTTCCGGTGTCCACGACGACCACATTGTCAGGAATACCCGCGAACAAGTCTTTCGGCAATTCGGGAATGTGTCCCTCCGGTATGGTCACAATCACCACTTCGCCTGCTCGCGCCGCCTCTTTCGCTGTAACGGCTTTCGCGCCAGTTTCCTTCGCCAGTTCTCTAAGCGTTTCAGGTCCCCGTGAATTGGCTACAAGGACCTCCTGTCCCAAAGCCCGGAACCGGCGGGTCAATGTTCCGCCGATGTTTCCGGCGCCGATAACGCCGATCTTCATAAATCCTCCTCTTCGATCACCTTTTCGTTTTTTGGAATGGTCACTTTGAACCCTCGCGAGTGACGAGATTACATTTTGACTTCCGTCCTGCTACGCAGGTACGGCCCCGGCAGAAGCTCGTTTTGCGGATTTCGGAACCAAGGCCGCGAGCAGGGTTTTGAACCGGGGGCTGAGATGCGGTTGCTCGCTCTCACGTTCGATGAGGGTTAGCGGATCTGCCGCCGTCTTCAGTACATAACGCAGATACGACAGCCTCATGAGCCAGAGAGCGTGACCGAAATCGTTCTCCCCTCGAAGGCGGTAGGTTATCCAACCAGAATTCGGCACCCAACGATGCTCTTCCGCAAGGCCCTCCTCTAGCAAGGCGTCGCGTACTGCACGGGGAAACGGAATGTCGACAATGCCACCTATGTGCACATGTCCGATTTCGGCCGCCCGAAAGCGGAATTCGCGTCCGCCAAAGCGATGTCGGTGGGCGGATACTTCGGGCCAGGACGATACGTGCCGCTCGAGTTCATCCAGCAATCTCATTTCAAACCTCGACTCACTTAGCTGTTTCGATGCGCCTCGGTCTCGGTCCGATTCGGTCGTTTGAGTTAGAAGCTGCTGAGCCTAGAATGGATTCTCGATAATGGTCAAACGGGCACCAGCGCGGCGTCGTCCTCGTAAAGCGAAACCCGGCACCAAGGGCTTGGGTCCCGCCGAATGCCGTCTTGACCAACCTACCAGCAAAACTGTCGCGGTCGCCGAAGCGATTGAAAAAGCGGGCGGCTGTGTGGTCGGATCATACAAAGAGCCCCTCGGCGGACACCCTTTGCTGCTTTCTGTCTTGCCTATCCATGCCGTGGAACCAACACCCTTTCAGCGGGATCTCTCCGATACCCATCACAAACGGCTCGCGGACGTCATCAACAAGACCGGCCGATTCCTCGATCCGATCATCGCCGTGGTTGCTCCAAATGACGGATTCTGGACTCCGAACGGTCGCCACCGGCTCGAAGCCATGCGCCGCCTCGGGGCCAAGTCGATCACAGCTCTTGTCGTAGGCGATCGTGAAGTGGCATGGCAGATCCTGGCGCTCAACACAGAAAAGGCCCACAACCTGAAAGAGCGATCTCTAGAAGTCATCCGCATTTACCATGGCCTGATTGAAGAAGATGCCACGCGGCCGGAATCAGGATTCGCCTTTTATCTTGACGAGCCCGCGCTGGTCACACTCGGTGTGTGTTATGAAAAGGTCCCTCGCTTCGGCGGTGGCGTGTACCACCCCATCCTGCGGAGACTCGAAACCTTCACCGATGATCCACTACGCGCGGCCATCAAGGATCACGAGAAACGAGCCACGATGGTGCTCGATCTTGAAGAGAAAGTAGCGGCAGCTGTGAAGAAGCTGAAAGAACGCGGGCTTGTCAGTCCGTATTTGCGCTCATTCGTGGTCGCGCGCATCAATCCGCTGCGCTGGATCAAAGGCGAGCCGCCTGCCCTCGAAGACTTATTGAAGACCATGCGCGAGCGTGCAGCAAGATTCAACGTTGAGAAAATCAAGCCTCAGGATCTGGCGGGGACTGGAGGACCGCCGGACGAAGAGGCCTGATACATACGATTCGCCGCGCGGCTGCCCGCGACTAATCGCCTTCGAACGCCCGCGCGATCTCGTCACGAACGGCAGGCGTGAGTGGCTCGGCCTTCCCATTCGTCACGATCGTGATGCCCTCGTCTGCCGGACGTACCTCGCCAATTATCGCAACCGAAATGCCTGCATCCCGAATAGCAGTCAGAACTGAGTCGGCTTGGTCCGTCGCAACTGCGATCAGCAAGGCGCCCGACGCAAGCAGCTTCAGAGGATCGAGCGCAAGCGCATTGCATATCGCATCAGTTTCGGGAAACACAAAAATCTGCTCGCGAATGACCCTGAGCCCGAGACCGCCGGGCGCCACCAGTTCGAAGAGTCCCGTTGCAAGCCCGCCTTCGGTCGGATCGTGCATCGCGTGCACGCCCTCGCCCACACCGGCTGCCGCGAGAGCCGCACTCACGACACTGATGCCAGGCTCAACCAGGAAACGGGCGGCCCGAGCCAGAACATCTGCGCCAATCCGATCCCGCAGCCGTTCGGACTTCTCTCGTGCGAGGATCGCGGTGCCCTCAATGGCCACTCCTTGTGTCAGCAGGATCTGATCCCCCTTGGCGATACGGGTCTTCCGCACAAGGCGAGTCGGGGCGACTTCGCCGAGCATCTCGCCGACCAGAATCGGGTGATCGATGCCCCGGGTGATTTCCGTGTGCCCGCCTCCGAGCGCAACGCCCAGTTCCTCGCAGGTGGTCCGGACATCCGCCATGATCTCCTCTGCCAATTCGGGCGTCGTGCGCTTCTCCGGCAAGAGCATGACGACAAAGAACCAGAGCGGCCGTGCGCCCAGGACGGCAACGTCGTTGGCGTTGACGTGAACGGCGTAGCGCCCGATGTGATCCGTGGCGAAGGTGACGGGATCTGTGGCAACGACGAGATAACGATCTCCGGCATCGATCACGGCTGCGTCCTCGCCAATCTGGGGTCCAATGAGGAGGCGGGGATCAAGCTTTGGCGCTTGCTTCAGCAGCGATCGCAGTTGCTCAAGCGGAAGTTTGCCGACTGGCAGAACCTCCTTCGGTTGACCTTGTCTCATGTGCTCATGATCATCGACGAGGCCGCTTAGCGGGGTCAAGGACAGGATCCATGCCTGGCGTTCGCGATGTCTCGGGGGAGATTCCGCGAGACCCCGCTCCTAAAATAAGGAGGTGACGCCGGTACTCGAGACGCCGGCGCGGCAGGAGGTTTTCTCTGGAGCCTGTGCCGTCTCGAGAAGGTCAGCACAAGCTCTGTCTTTTCTGAATCAACCTACGATCCTCCGATCAGCACTGCGCGTTCCCTCGGAAGGTTGCCTCCCAGCGTACCGGCGATATTGAACACCGACCGGCTGCCGCAGACCATGCATTGATCATGCGGAGTGTCGCTCACTACATCGCACTCAGCGCACAAGACGGCATTTTACAGCGCAACCGCATTGAGAATTCGTCCCCTCTCCGGAACGCTCTCGACAACTGAGCCCTTCATCGCAGAACCTCCCCAGGAGTTGACTCAACTCGGCGGTTTTGTCATAGCTACCTATCCACCCTTCTTACGCCTGGCGCTCAGGATGGTGATCCAGTTCCACCGCCCCGTAGAACTGCACTTTTCCATCCACCACAACGGCAATGTAGCGGCGTCCGCTGAGAAACTGCATAACCTGTTTTCCTTCGCTCGCCAATCGCGCCCATCGAGAACTGGTTTGAGGATTTTGTTCAAGCCCGCGCAGTTCGTGACCTTCAAAACGGAAATCCACCTCGCGCAACTTAGATCGAATCGTCCTCCTAACTGGAAAATTCCGGCCTTCCAAGGTGACGGTTTGGGAATCTT
>QIAK01000340.1:0-534 GCA_003225515.1 Acidobacteriota bacterium
CCCTAGAGACGTCGCTACTTCTTTCCGGCACCATTTGAGAACCCACCGACTGAGACGTTCCCTCCTATGTTCGTGTCTTATAATAGAAAGATTCGACAACCCTCGGGGATAGCTCTGAGCGCACGCTCTCGGGTGAATGCCCAGTTGTCGCGGCCATTTATACGATGTCTTCTGACCCTACGATCACCGTAGCGCCCCCCACGGAAAGCATCGTGGTACGTGGGGCACGCGTCCATAACCTCAAGAATATTGATTTTGAGGTACCGCACAATTCCCTAACGGTCGTAACCGGGGTCTCTGGTTCGGGCAAGTCGTCGCTGGCATTTGACACGATCTACGCGGAGGGACAGCGGCGATATGTTGAATCGTTGTCGGCGTATGCGCGCCAATTTCTGGAGCGCATTGAGAAGCCCGACGCAGACTCGATTGATGGGATTGCCCCCGCGGTTGCCATTAAGCAGAAAAATACCACTCGCAATCCCCGGTCGACCGTCGCTACCGCCACTGAAATTTACGATTATTTACGGCTCCTGT
>QIAK01000340.1:604-6711 GCA_003225515.1 Acidobacteriota bacterium
TCCCGAGACGCGCCTGCAGGTGTTGTTTCCCTTGCAGCGGCCGACAACGGGAATACAAGAAGCAGATGCCACGCCTGCCCGATCAGCAAAGACTAAGAGAAAGACTACGCTTCTTGCAAAAGCTGCAAAAAATGTTGCGCCCAGAACGGAGTTACCTGATGCGATTAAGACTCGCCTGTTCGATCTGCGTAAGTCTGGGTTCAACCGGCTGTACCAGAATGGAGAGGTGTACGAGTTTTCCACGCCGGAATCGCTACTGGATATCAACTTTGCGGAGCCGGTGTTTGTGCTGGTGGACCGGCTTGTCGTTTCCGCCGACGCTCGCACCCGAATCGTGGATGCGATTGAGACTGCGTACCGGGAAGCAGGCGAGGTAATCTTTGAGGCTCCGGGCAATCAGGAGCACGCAGAATCGGCGACAGAAGAAGCGGGCAAGAATGCCCGCTCCACACCGGCTACCCGCCTGCGGTTTGCGCAGAGATTCGAGTGCAAGCACTGCTGCCTGCGTTATGAAGAGCCGGAGCCGCGACTGTTTTCTTTCAACAATCCTTACGGCGCGTGTCCGCGATGCCAGGGATTCGGAAACACGATCGATTTCGATCTCGACCTGGTGATCCCTGACAAGCTGAAGACGCTGGCCGAGTGTCCGATCGAGCCCTGGACGAAACCCAAGTATCGTCCGCTGTTCACCGATCTGAAGCGCTTTGCCAAGCAGGCGGGGATTCCGCTGGATGTGCCGTGGGCAGACCTTGAGGACGAACACAGGAATCTGGTGTTGAACGGTGAAGGAAAGTTTCTCGGCGTTCGCGGATTCTTCAATCACCTGGAGCGCAAGAAATATAAGTTGCACGTGCGCGTGTTTCTGAGCCGCTATCGGGGGTATTCGTTGTGTCCCGAATGCAACGGATCGCGGCTTCGAATGGAAGCCCGCCAGGTGAAGATCAATGGGAAGAATATCTGCGAGGTTTGCGCCCTGACCGTGGAAGGTGCGCTGCGATTCTTTGAGCAGGTTGAGCTAAGCGCCGAGCAATCCGAAATTGCGGACAAATTGCTGCACGAGATTCGCGAGCGCCTGCGTTTTCTGAACAACGTTGGGCTGGAATATCTGACGCTGGATCGTCTATCGTCGACGCTGTCCGGTGGCGAAGCGCAGCGCATTCAGCTGGCCACGTCGCTGGGTTCGCGCCTGGTGGGCACCTTGTATGTGCTGGACGAGCCGTCGATTGGGCTACATCCGCGCGATACTCACCGTCTGATCAAGATCCTTCACGACCTGCGGGATCTGGGGAATACGATTCTGGTGGTCGAGCATGATCCCGACGTGATGCGCGCGGCGGACCGCATTCTGGATCTTGGCCCGGGAGCGGGTGAGAATGGCGGCAAACTGGTTGCGGAAGGGACCTACAACGAAATTCTGCACAACCCGGTCTCTTTGACGGGGCGCTATCTTTCCGAGGATTTGCGGATTCAGGCGCCGCTGGTTCGCCGCAAGCCGGGAGCGCAGGCCATCAGTATTCGCGGAGTGCGCGCTAACAATCTCAAAGGCGTGGACATCAGCATTCCACTAGGCATGATCGTAGCCATCACCGGGGTCTCCGGCTCGGGTAAATCGACACTGCTGCATCAGGTGCTATATCGCGCGCTGGCGCAGGCCAAGCAGCAGTGTGGCAATGGAGCGACGGGCCCGGCCGCCAGTTGGGAGAGTCTGGAGGGTGACCAGTTTATTGAGGAAGTGGTGCTGGTCGATCAGTCGCCAATCGGGCGTACTCCGCGCTCGAATCCGGTCACGTACATCAAGGCGTTCGATGCGATCCGGGAGTTGTTCGCTTCCCTGCCCGAAGCCAAGAAGCGCGGGTTCGGGGCAGGACATTTTTCGTTCAACATTCCCGGGGGACGCTGCGAGAATTGCCAGGGCGACGGCACGGTCACAATCGAGATGCAATTCCTGGCCGATGTCGAACTCATTTGCGAGGAGTGCAAGGGCACGCGCTACAAGCCGACCGTGCTTGAGGTGCGCTACCGCGGCAAGAACATTCACGAGGTGCTGAACCTGACCGTAAAGGAGGCACTCAAGTTCTTCGCCGAAGCCCCCAAGATCACAGATAAGTTGCGATCCCTGGAAGAAGTGGGGCTGGGATATTTGCGGCTAGGTCAGTCTGCGACTACTCTTTCCGGCGGAGAGGCGCAACGTATGAAGTTGGCCGCACATCTGCAGCCGGCCTCTCGCGAGATAGGCCGAGGCATGTCGAGGAGCGAGGCGCGGCTCAAGCGCCGGCTGCTCTACATTTTCGACGAGCCCACGACCGGGCTACATTTTGACGACGTCAGCAAACTCCTGGCTGCCTTTCGCCGTCTGATTGAAGCAGGGGGATCGATTGTCGTCATCGAGCACAACCTGGAGGTCATCAAGACGGCGGACTGGGTGATCGATCTGGGACCCGAAGGCGGGAGCCGGGGCGGCAAGGTGGTGGGAGCGGGACCGCCGGAAGCCATCGCCAAATTGGCGGGATCTTACACGGGGAAGTATCTGGCGCAGATGCTGAACGGGAATGGAACATCGCGCTCCAATGGTCGTTCTTAGATTTCTGGCGGTCGCGCTTCTGGCCTGGCCGATGGCCTTCGTCCACGCCCAGGGAGCGAACGCGTCTGCGGCCCCTCAAAATCAGAATGGTCCCCCGGCAGAACAGTCCTCATCGCAAGCGGAGGGCTCTTCTTCCAGCGCGCGTCACAAATCAAAATCAGGGCAAGCCGTCCGTCACACGACGGTTGCCGAGGAGGTCGGTCCGGCGCCGGAGCTGGCCAAGGCGGAAGAATTGATTCAAAAACAGGATTACGCCGCGGCCGAGCCACTGCTGCAGAAGATTCTTGCCGGAGATGCGGTGAACGATCCCGCGAACTACGTGGCGTGGTTTGATCTGGGATTTGTAGAGAACGGACTAGGCAAAACGAACGACTCGATCGCGGCATATCGCAAGTCAGTCGCGGTGAAGCCAGACGTTTTTGAATCGAACCTGAATTTGGGCCTTCAACTCGCCAAGGCCGGCGCACCTGATGCTGAACAATTTCTTCGCGCCGCCACTCAGCTTAAGCCCACGAGCCACGTCGCCGAAGGACAAGCGAGAGCATGGCTTTCGCTGGCGCACGTGCTCGAACCATCGAAGCCGGAGGAAGCGATAGCCGCATACCAGAGGGCGGCGGTGTTGCAGCCTAAGGACCCCGAGCCTCACCTGGCTGCGGGACAGCTCCTCGAAAAACAAGGCAAGCCGGCCGAGGCCGAACGCGAATACAAGCAGGCGCTCGCGCTTAATCCCGCTTCGGATGCAGTGACCGCGCTGGCGAATATTTACATGCGCAGCCACCGCCTGCCTGAAGCGGAAACGGAACTGCGTAAGTTGGTGGCGACAAATCCCCAGCAGGCCGACGCCCGCATTCAATTGGGGCGAGTACTGGCGGCCGACGGCAAATACGATGACGCGATTGCCGAACTCCAGGCCGGAGCCAAGATGGTTCCGGCGGATGTTTCCTTGCAGCGCGATCTGGCGGACCTCTACATCGAGGACAAGAAGTATGACCAGGCCGAAGTGGCTTATCGTGGACTGCTCAAGAGCAATCCCAATGATGCCGCACTGCACCAGAGCCTCGGTAAATCGCTGCTCGAACAAAAAAAGTTCGCCGACGCACAGAAGGAATTTCTTGAAGCGGTGAAGATCAACCCTAAGCTGGGACCGGCGTACGGCGACCTGGCATTCGCCGCGAGTGAGAACAAGGATTATCCGCTGACGATCAAGGCTCTCGATGTACGGGCGAAATTGCTGCCCGAGGAGCCCATCACGTATTTTCTGCGGGCGTCGGCCTATGACCATCTCAAGGACTTCAAGAGGGCGTCGGCGAATTTTCACCTCTTTCTCAAAGCTGCCAACGGGAAGTATCCTGAACAGGAATGGCAGGCGAAGCACCGGCTCATCGCCATCGAGCCAAAAAAATAGGTCCGCTCCAGGAGTGAGCTCATGCTTCGAGTGAGGTACGTGGTCCGGCTGTGCGGAACGGTCTCTCTGTTGGCACTCGCTACACTCATGGCCCGCGCCGCTCCGAATAGCGATGTGACGGTTGAGCAGATGAAGGCGCGTGTCTCTTCAGCGAGCGTCGGCGACCGGCCTCACTTATGTGTGCAGATTGCGCAGAAGCAACTTGCAGAGACCGATAAGTTGTACGCAGCCGGCGATTTGGAAAAAGGCCAGGCCGCATTGCTGGATGTGGTGACCTACTGCGAATTGGCGCGGGACTATGCGATCCAATCGCGCAAATATCAAAAGCAAAGCGAGATTGCGGTGCGCACGATGACTCGCAGGATTTCTGAGCTCATGCACTCGCTCGGCCAGAACGACCAGGCGCCGTTGAAGGATGCGGTCGATCGGCTCCAGCGCGTGAGAGATGATCTGTTGAAAGCCATGTTTCCGAAAGGAGCCAAATGACAGCGAAGCTGCTGCGGACTTCTCTGCTTAAGTTCGGCATGTGCGTGACCCTGGTGCTGGTGGCCGGTTCGATTGCTCAGGCGCAGCGTCATCGCGAGCCTCTCACGCAGCCGGAAATCGATCAGATTCGTGATGCAAGTTGGGAGCCGAAGCAAAGGCTGTCGCTCTACGTGCAGTTCACCCGCGCCCGCCTGGTAAAGCTGGAGCAGATGCGCAGCGACCCTAAGACCAAGGACCGTGCCCGGCAGACGCACGATATGCTCGACGACATCCAGTTGCTGTACGACGAACTGAACGACAATATCGATACCTACGTCGAGCGCAAGGACGACATTCGCAAGCCGCTGAAATTTATCATTGAAGCGGATACTGAGTTTCAGGCGAAGTTGCGCGCTTTGAAAGATGCGCCCGATGTTTCTGCCGAGGAATCGCAGCAGTATCAATTTGTTTTGAACGATATTCTCGAAACCGTAGACAGTTCGGCAGAGGATCACCGCAAGACTCTGGCAGATCAGGAAGATGCCGCCAGGCACAAGAAGCTGAATTCGAATTCAAGCGCAAAAAGCGCGGGCAGGCCGGAGTAGGTCAGGGGTTAGGGGTCAGAGGTTAGGGTCAGGGGTTAGGGGTCAGCGATCAGTTGGTCGCGTTAGCGTGATGCTTGTGCCAACTCTTCGACAAACAGCTAAGTCAACCTGCAACCGCGTTCGGCATTGCCGAGAGTCAACACGCCCCACCTGGCCCTTTAACCCTCATTCATGTTCTCTGCCCTGTCCGCTGGCCGTGCTAACCTAGTCTCACCGTGCGACCAGGGCTGGTTGAACTTTTTCAGGAAATATACCGCGAGCTGCGGCCCGCTGCTTCCATTCCAGATCTCAAGATTGAATTCTTTCCCTTTGCCAATGTGAATAACACCATCCGTTTACGAGACGGACGGCTCCTGGTGCGGCTTTCCGATCTGCTGGAAGGAGCGCCAGACTCAGTCCTTCGCGCCATCGCGCATATTCTTCTGGCCAAGATGTACCGCAAGCCGATTGATCGCGTACAGGCGGCGCGCTATCGAAAACATGTTGCCAGTCACGACATTGCACGCCAGGTTCATCTCGTTCGCCAGATCCGCGGCCGCAAGCGGCTAGGTTCGGCACGCGGCCACTTCTATGATCTGGATACGATTTTTGAAGGATTGAACGCCCGCTTTTTTCACGGACTGCTGGCCCGCCCGCAGATGAGTTGGAGTCAGACCAAGACGCATTCTCGGCCACTACGATCCCGCGCACAACGCGATTATCATCAGCACAATTTTCGATCACCCAGGCTTACCCGCATACGTGCTGGAATACATCGTTTACCACGA
The DNA here is from genome assembly GCA_003225515.1 of Acidobacteriota bacterium. Taxonomy (GTDB): domain Bacteria; phylum Acidobacteriota; class Terriglobia; order Terriglobales; family Acidobacteriaceae; genus Sulfotelmatobacter. Next base: position 6,428 of record QIAK01000340.1, read on the forward strand.
GATGCTGCACTTGAAACATCCGGTCAGGCTGCGGGGAAGCCGGCGTTGTGTGCACTCGGCGGAATTTCAGGCAGAAGAAAAACTGTTTCCGCACATGGCAGAGGCGAATGCCTTTCTGAAGCGGATGTAAGTCAAAATCCAACAAAACAATCAACGCATTGCTGATGTTTCTGTGTGGGCGGAGCTCGCGTGCCGGCCCCTGAAAAGGGGGTAAACTGATAAGTTGCGAAATTGATATTTATAAACAAGAAAAGACCGGAGCCCGGAATGAAACGATTTCTTGC
>QIAK01000340.1:6751-6947 GCA_003225515.1 Acidobacteriota bacterium
TGCATCGTGGCATGTGCCTTGGCTGCAGGCGCGCAGAATGCGTCAGCGCCGCAAACGCATGGCATTACGGCTGCCAACGTTGATCCTTCGGTGAAGCCGGGAGACGACTTCTATCACTACGCCAACGGAGAATGGATCAAGCGTACTGAGATTCCGCCGGATCGCGCCGACATCGATGTCTTTTCGAAATTGAGCG
>QIAK01000634.1 GCA_003225515.1 Acidobacteriota bacterium
CCAGCGGACGCTTGATCCGGTGCCCGGACGATTCCGCGAGAAATCACATCGCGCAACCAGAGTTCCAGAGAGAGTGCTTTGAGCAAGCGAACCAGGTGGTAAGGGCAATGCCCGGCGCGCACCCGCAGTAAATCCTCCCTGAGCTTTTCACCATCGAAGTAGTGCAGGGCGGATGTCACAGGATGATCCAGCGCCTGTTCAACCTTGTTCCAACCCTTTTGCAGCGACAGGGAGTAGCATCGCGTCGCGCTCACTTTGGTCTTCCTCGCGAGGATTTCGTCTGGGACGATCCCGGCCAATGCTTTCCGCATCAGGAGCCGGCGATTGCCCGGCCGGAGCAATTGCTCAAATGGAATGCTGGTGAGAAATTCAACGAGATCCTGATCGAGATAGGGGTAGCGCTCCTCGATCGTCGCGGGAGAGGAGAAAGTCAGATCGTTCGAGAGTGTCATCAGAGTCTGCGCTGCGTCGCGAGGACCCGGACGCCAGAACCAAACTCCAGGCAAATTCTCCAACTGGCGCGCACGGACGCGGTACTGCCTCGCAAACCGGCGGCTGATCCAGGGTTGGATCTGACCGCGTGCTGCAAATCTCGACCGAATGTCTAAAGGCAGAAGTTCCAGCAAGGTCGCGCCAAGAAGATCTACCAAAGGGCGCCTAGTCACGTAACTCCAAGAAAGCAGTTCGCTGCCGGCCCGCAATAGCCGCAATCGCGACAACAGGTCTGCAATTGCTACCGAGATGCTTAACGCCTGCGCATTCATCTCGTCTCCGCCGGTTCCGCTGAGGAAAACGCGATAGCCGCCTCGCGAGATGATTTCGAATATCGAAGTGGAAACTTCCGATCGCATCGCGAACCCTGGTGTGGGTCTGAATCGGGAATATTCAAAGGGCAGGCAGTCTTCGGGATGCGCGAGATTGATGTGAAGTCCGACTCGGCTACGCTGTCTCTCGACCAGCTTCAAGTAGTAAGAATCGTCCTCGTCGGGTTCCGAGCGGTCATAGTACGAGACCGTGTCCAATCGAGGTTGTGCCTCGCCCGTGGATACAAGTTCGTCAGCCACGCAGACGATCGAACTCGAGTCCAGGCCGCCGCTAAGAGAGGACAACACCGGACCATCGGCACGGAGGCGGCGTCGCACTGACTGGCAGAGCAGATGCAGATAGTGCTCTTGATATTCGGCATCCGTCTTAAAACGAGTCCTGCGCCACGGATCGAACCTCCAGAACTTGTGTTCCGTTACGCTGGAATTTCTGATGACGACGAATGCTCCGGGAGAAACGGAACGGATTTCTTGGTAAGGCGTAAATAGCCTGCGATATAGTCGGGACAGATCTCGAATACGCCTCCGCTTTGCGCCAGCCAGGCAAGGTGGCTGCACCACAGAAGCGTCTCGCCTTTCAGGGAATAAAAGAGTTGTTTTACGCCGATGTAGTCTCGGGCGAGGATGATGGTGCGTTGTCGTGGGTCGTAAATCGAGATCGCCCAGTCGCCGATGAACCGTCGGAAGGAGGCGGTTCCGTACGTATCGAACATGCGGGCGACGA
>QIAK01000341.1 GCA_003225515.1 Acidobacteriota bacterium
CATTCTCCCAACAGAGTTTCGACGGCGATTCCGGCATAGCCACCATCGCGGTGGACGACGACAATGTTTTCGCGCTCTGGACGCCGGTCTGGCTTACCAAAGAGTTCTCGCAGACGGACATAAGGCAACGGTTCACCCCGCAAGCTGAGAACGCCAACCGCTTCGCTCGATATCTGGTCTGAGGGAAGCTCCACGCACTCGCTAATCATCTCGAGTGGTATGACATAAGTCTCATCGTTGGCAATGACGGAGAAGCCGTCGATAATCGCCAGGGTAAGAGGCAGGCGAATGGTAAGGGTCGTACCCTGCCCCTCGGTGCTCTGAATCTGAATCTTGCCCCGTAACAACTCGATATTGCGGCGAACCACATCCATGCCGACGCCGCGTCCCGACAGATCAGTGACTGCATCTGCAGTGGAAAAACCCGCCTTGAAGACGAGATTGAAAAGTTCCTGGTCGCTGACCTTCTCACCTTCGGGCAAAAGATCAAGTGCGCGAGCCTTGGCCAGAATGCGCTGCCGATTGAAGCCGGCGCCATCGTCCGAAAGCTGAATGAGGATGTTTCCCGCCTCATGAAATGCTGTGAGCGTCAAAGAACCGCAGGGAGGTTTGCCCATGGACCGGCGCACTGCGGGCGTTTCTATTCCGTGATCCACGGCGTTACGGATCATGTGCAGCAACGGGTCTTTGAGATGTTCGAGAACGCGAGTATCCACTTCAACGTCGGCGCCGGCGATTTGCAGTCGCGCGAGTTTGTTGTGGCTCTGCGAAATGTCCCGGACCGAGCGGGCAAATTGCTGGAACAAAGGACCTACCGGTACGAGACGCACATCCATGACTTGTTCCTGCAGGTTCTTCTGCAGACTTTCAATCTCGCGATGCACCTCGAGAAGCTTGCGTCCGGAATCGGTGCGCAGATCTTCGATCATCCGGCGAAAACGCCCTTGCGCAATGGCAATCTCCCCGGTCAAGGTCAACATGTGATCGAGTTTGTCGGTGTCCACGCGAAGAGTGCGGTTCCGGGCGCCGTGGGAAACGGAACCCGGAACCGCGACGGGGGAGGACTCCTCGGGGGAGGACTCTTGATCAGAACTGGAGGCAGCCTTTCGGGCCGACGCTTCCCTGCGTCCGGCCTGCCGGGCAATTGCGTCCTTCAGTTCTCGATGAGACTTACTAAGTCGGTCATTTCCTTCTGCCGCCGCGGGAACCAGCGCGCGAAGCGCGTCCACTCCGTGCAAAAGTAGCGAGATCACCTCGCGCGCGGGCGCGATTTCACGGGTGCGCAGCGCGTCAAGCAAGTCTTCCATCACGTGCGCGAACGATGCCAACTCCGCAAAATCCAAAGCAGAAGCGTTGCCTTTAATGGTGTGTGCGACGCGAAACACTTCGTCGAGCAGTTCCAGATTGCCGGGGTCGGTCTCCGCGGCGATCAGGTGCTGCTCGGTACGCTCGAGCCCCTCTTCCGATTCCGCGAGGAACGAGGCGACAATTTTTTCGCGATTAAAATCCATGTTTAGCTTTCTTTCCGCTCAAACTCGTTGGCACCAGACGATCCCGTCGTCGGTGTTGAACATAATTTTTCTGCCGTGAGAGCCGCCTGTTTCCTGCACCATCACGGGAATGCCCGCGGCTTTCAGCAATTCGAGTGCGGCGCCCACATTCTGCGTTCCAAGCGTGACCCGCTGGGGGTCGTTGCTCACAAACATCGACGCGCCGCCGAACACTTTGGCCTGTAGATTCGGCCGGCGGCACCCCAGCGCCTCCAGCATTTCAAGCAAGGTCCTGGTCGCCACGTCCGCAAAGCGCGTGGAAGCTGGGTGACCTTCGCTCGACGCCGGCAGCAGGAAATGATTCATCCCTCCGATACCCCGCACGCTGTCCCACAAGCAGATCGCAATGCAAGAGCCCAGAATCGTCTTGATCTGGCAAGGCCCCGCGCTCACGTGAAGTTGCCCGGGCAGCAGGTATGCGCGTTGGCGCGTACCGGAGGCGCTCGCCTCCATCTCTTGGCGCGTCACTCGAGGTTGTGGGTGTGTCATCGCCATCAGAGTTGGTCCGACCAGGCGCGGCCATCATCCGTATGAAAGACCAGTTTTCGTCCCTGGGTACCGCCAACTTCGCTCTGCACGAGTCGAATGCCGTTCAATTTCAGAAAGTGTGTGACAGCGTGAACATTGCGGTCGCCTACACAATCGCCGCCACTGCTGAAGGTCACTGCCGGAAGAGATCCGCCAAAAATTCTGGCCTCCAGCGAATTGCGCTGAGCGCCAAGATCGAACATCCGCTGCAGCAGCGCCTGATTAGCGATATTGGCGTAGCGGGTGGCGTTGGCGCTGTCCTCTGGCCCTTCGGGCAAAATGAAATGATTGGCGCCGCCAATTTTGTGCTCTGAATCCCATAGACAAAGCGCCACACCGGAACCAACGATCGTGCTGATCGCGAAGGGCTGGGCCGCCGCAAATATCTTCCCCGGAATAAGGTAGTGACGCGCGTGCTTGTCATCGGGTGCGTTCAACACACGGGGCAAGTACTCCATGGGCAGCACCGCCGGATTGAAACTCTGCAATTTCGGTTTAGAGTTCATCTGCAATCTCTTCCTCTGGTCTAGCGTGAGTGATAGGGTTCAATCGCCCGGCCGGCACAGTTCGACAACACGTCGCAAATTTCCCGGTCCACTGGCTCGATTCCTGGTTTGTGTGGAAACAGCCGAAACAGCACAATCACCGCACATGCAATGCCGTCCACAAGAATGGGAACCAGAGCGCTCGCCGGATCTTCCGTCGAAAGCAGGTTCTCATTCGACAGCTTCAGCCGGTACACCGGTTTCCCGGCGAGTACCTGTTTCAGTTTGGGTTCGCGACAAACTTCCAGCACGGAATGTTTGTTCGGATCCACGCCAAAGGACCAATAGAGCCAGAGCTCCGAGCGCTTCTGGTCAACTTTGAAGACGGCAATCTCTTCTGTCCCGATCAAGTTCGCTGCAATTTCGCGGATGGCGTCCAGGGCATCCGCCTGATCGAGTGCGTTTTGCAGTCGCATGCGGGCGGCGTACACCTTGGCCTGAGAGCCGACGACCTGGCTTGAGATCTCGGGCCCCGCGGGTGTGTTGGAATTTTTGCTCATGCATTCCTCAAGAATCTTTGTTTGAAGTTCCTCTACTCCCCGAGATAGCTATTCAGCAGCGTGACCAGTTCAAAGCTGTCGATGGGCTTGGTGATGTAGTCGTTGCAGCCGCTCTGGAAGCCGGCTTCGACGTATTCTTCCTCGCCGCGAGTGGTCACCAGAATGATCGGGGTTTCGCGCAAAGAGCTTTCCAGGCGCATCCGCTTGCACGCTTCAAAGCCGTTCATACGCGGCATCACCACATCCATCAGGACTAAATCAGGAGCCTCCACGACGGCGCGCGCAATCGCGTCCAAGCCGTCCTTGGCGGTTACGCACTCGTAAGCGGTGCGCTGTTTCAAGATCATTTCTTCCATCATTAGCGTGGTGGTCGAATCGTCCACCAGTAGCACTTTCTTCGGCATTCTTTTGACCTCTTTTGAAACCAGGTGTTTGGGGGAAGGCTCAGGGATCATGTCGATCCCACTATGCCTATGGCAATCTCGTGGCCAACTTTCGCAGCGGAAAGCGCCAGAGCTAAACCTTTAGCCGTGAGTTAGTTAGCTATTGGAAGATGGGAGTGCTGTGGAACGCTGGCCGTTTGAAATCCAGAAACGGCGTCCGGAAATCGAACTTGAACAATTGAGGAAGTGAGACGAGTTCAAATCAGGTGCAGTGTTTTGAGCTTCTGATAAAGCGTGCTCTTGGCGATGCCAAGGCGCTTGGCAGTCTTCTCGACATTATGATTTTCCGCTGTGAAAGCCGAGGTGATGTGAAAACGTTCCACTTCCTCCAAAGTCCACTCCAATTTGTAGGAGTTAGAACGATGGTCGGGGCCCGGTTCGAACGAGAAGTCCTCCGGCTCTAAAATCGCGCGATCGGTAAACAAGAGAGCCCGCTCGAGAACGTTACGCAGCTCGCGAATATTTCCAGGCCAGTAATAAGACCGGAGCCGGTCCACCGCTTTAGGTGAAATCTGAGCAGGCGGACGCGCCATGTCGGAGCAAATACGGAGCAACAGGGATTGAGCGATCGCCGGAATATCATCCCGGCGCTCACGCAGCGACGGAATCGCCAGAGGCACCGTGCTGATGCGGAAGTACAGGTCGCTACGAAATACCTTCGTCTCGATCAAATGCCGCAGATCCTGGTGAGTCGCCGCGATCAACCGGACATCGATAAAGCGGTCGCGAACATCTCCCATGCGGCGAAATCTCTTTTCCTCGATGACTTTCAACAACTTGGGCTGCACATTAGGATCGATGTCTCCAATCTCATCCAGAAAAATAGTGCCGCGATGGCCGACTTCGAGCAGGCCAGGTTTGGGAGTAACGGCGCCGGTAAATGCACCTCTTTCGTATCCGAACAATTCCGATTCCAGAAATTCCCGGGTGAGCCCGGCACAATTGAGATCGATGAAAGGTTCCTCCGAGCGCGGTCCGTTTTCATGAAGCCAGGTTGCGAGAACTCCCTTCCCGCACCCGGTCTCGCCCTGAATGAGCACCGGACTCTGACTGTTCGCAACTTTGGCCGCCGTCTCGGCCAGCCGCCGGATCGCGAGGCTCTCACCGGTGAATGGATTGAGCACCACCCGGCGTCGGCGAGTATTATTCGCCAATGTTTTCTGCTGATTCCTGGAATTCTCCAGTAGCTTGTGCACGATCATGAGCAGGGCGGAAGCTTCCACCGGCTTCGCAAGGCACTGTTCAGCGCCACTCCTGATCAGAGAAACGCCCAATTCCATAGAACCAAAGCCGGTGAGAACGATGATGGGGACACCAGGCTCGAGTTCCTTGAATTTAGGGAGAAGATCAAGAGCGGTGCCGCCGGGGAGCCTGAAATCGAGAACTGCGACATCGGGCCGCGTTGATTCAAAACTCTTTTGCGCGGCCGGCAGATCTCCAGCTTCTTCGACGAGAAAGCCACTGGCTTTCAGATGAGCCGCGTATGCGAAGCGGAGTTCCTCGTCATCTTCCACCAGAAGAACTCTGCGGCTTACAAATGTGGACATACTTGGGATTCGTCGCGTCAACATTATACGGGGAAGCGATGTGGTGTCCGGTTGCTTATCTGTGAACACAGCTATAGCGCGAAGCCGGGAAATAGAATAATATTTTTGCTCCCACCCGGGGCTTCCCTCGGGTTCAGCTTAAAATTGGCCGAGCCGGCGTGATTGTCTTTCTTATATTCGCGTAAGAGCAGGTTGTGTCGTGAAAACAGTTCTGCCTCCACGCTGTAGATGTGCGCCCTGGGCGCGATTCGGACTTCTCTGTGCAATTTTCGTTGCACTCTTCGGCGGTTTCAGCCGGGCTCAAGATTCAGATCCTCCTCCCAAAAAAATTCTGCTGCTCTATTCCTTTGACAATGAAGAGGGGATTTATACCGGCTTCGACCGAGTATTCCGCTCAGAGTTGCGATCCGGATCGCGGGATCGCGTGGAGTTTTATACCGAGTACCTCGACCTCGTCAGGTTTCCCACGCCCGCGCATGCGGCGAATCTGGCGAAATTATTGAAGCTGAAATTCGCC
>QIAK01000342.1 GCA_003225515.1 Acidobacteriota bacterium
AGCCCATGGTGCGGATCGTCGCACAGGCCACCAGCGGCGTAGAACCAAAGTGGGTGATGATGGCTCCCGTTGGCGCCGTCCGAACCATCTGGGAGAAAACTGGTTGGAAGAACGAGGACGTCGATCTGTACGAACTCAATGAGGCTTTCTCGGTGCAGGCTCTGGGTGTTATGCGGGAACTGGGATTGAATCCCGATAAGGTCAATGTGAATGGCGGCGCCGTAGCTATCGGCCACCCGATCGGCGCCAGCGGCGCGCGGGTACTGGTCACCCTAATTTACGAAATGATTCGCCGCGACGTGCATCGCGGTATTGCCGCTCTATGCCTCGGCGGCGGCAATGCCGTGGCGATGGCGGTGGAGAGATAGTAATTGCGTGCAAGCCGCTGAGAAGCGTCTTAGCTCACTGCCGAGACCGGCAGCGTCACCGTAAAAATCGCGCCACCCTCGGGGGAGTTCGCTGCCTCCACGCTGCCGTTGTGCTCTTTCATCACTGACTTGCAGATGCTGAGGCCCAACCCTGTTCCGCGGCCTGGGCGCTTTGTCGTGTAGAAGGGATCGAAGATGCTGGCCAGCGTTTCCTTCGGGATACCCGGGCCATCGTCGTGAAAGCTGACCCACACCGAATTCTCCCCTTTTCCCAAGCGGATGCGCAACGTACCTTTGTCCCGTGCCTCGCGAATCGCCTGTTCCGCGTTGACAATCAGATTCAGGAAAACCTGCATCAACTGGTGCGGATCGCCCATGGCATAAGGCATTCCCGCCTCTTTCAAGAAGTCAACGTTGACGTTGTTCTTGCGCAGCGAGTAAGCGTGCAGGTTCAACGTCCGCTCCACCACTTCCACCACGTTGATGCGGCTCTTGCCGGGAGCGGGCGGACGCGAAAAATATGTCAGGTTCTGCACGATTTCCGCCGCACGGCGCGCCTGTTGCTGCAGCATCGCCAGTTGCTTGCGAGATGTTTCATTCGTCTCGGTATCCTGCAGGAGTTCGCTCACGCCCATGATGCTGGTCAGAGGATTGTTCAGTTCGTGAGCGACGCCGCCAATCATCGCGCCCATGGCCGCCAGGCGCTCACTCTGTACTACCTGCTGCTCCAGTTTTCGCTCGACCGTGATATCGCGGACCGAAATAATAACTCCGCTGATCTTGGCATCGGAATCGACTAGTTGACTGCCTGAGGCGCGCATAGTCCGCCAGTTTCCATCGCGGTGGCGCGCGCCGTATTCCGCGGACCCGAACACCTGCCTGCCGGAAACAATGTCGTGATAGAGGGAAGCGAGTTCCGGAGAATGGTCGTCCAGTTCAGAAATCTTCTTTCCCAGCATGTCTTGAGGTTCGTAGCCGAGAAGGTCGCGAGCGCGGGAACTGACAAAGGTATACCGTTCCTCAAGATCGACTACCAAAATCAGATCAGGGAAACTTTCCAGCAGGCGCCCGCGGAACTCCTCCTGCTGCGCCAGTTGCCGCTCCATCCTGCGCCGCTCGGTGATGTCGACCAGCGTTCCCTGGTAGCGGATGATGTTGCCTGCAGCATCCCAAACTGCCCGTGAAGAATCCAAAAACACTGCCGCTTTCCCATCTTTGCGTCGAAGTTTGACTTCACGCGTGCGCAGGCCTCCGCGATCGTCAATGGCTCGTCCCAGCACGGGTTGCCCTGGATCGAAGTTCAATGCCGCCGGCTCAGCGGTCAAGAGTTCGCTCTTCTCCGTGTATCCCAGCATGCTCATGAGGGCAGGATTGGCGTCGAGCAAACGTCCCTCCGGCGTGCTGAAGTAGACGCCTTCCTGCAGGGTCTCGAACAGTTCCGTGAAGCGCATTTCTTTCTCGCGCAATTCGGTTACGTCACGCCCGAGAATGCTCGCGCCCACAACCTCATCCCCTTTGATGATTCCATTCAACACGCACTCAAAATAAAGAGGCCGCGCGTTACGCTTCAGGCGGACACGCACCGTGCCTGACCAGCGCTTCTTTTCCAGGAAGCGTCCCAGGCTGTGTTCCACCTCTTCCTGAGTCGGTTCCTCTAGCAAGTCATAAACCTTGTGCCCCACCAGTTCGGAGTAGGTCAGCCCCGTCAACTCAGCGACGCGCTTGTTTACGGTTCGCAGCGTTCCGTCGAGCGAGACCGCACATGCAGGATCATCAAAGGAGTCGATCAACTCCTTGAAGTTGCGTTGCGAACGCATGATGACCTGGCTGAGCTGATCGAGTTGCTCTTCCGATGGCGCTGCTCCGACATGTTCCTGCAGGCCGCGCAGCAATCCTTTGAGCTCACTGACTTCACGCCGGCGCCCGTAGGCGTATGCCGCGAACAGGAAAGAAAGAACGAGTACCCCAATTGGAATCGCGCGAAGCTGATAAGGAATGTTATCGAGTCGTTCCCAAAGCAAGGCCGTCAAGGCCACGGCCAGGAAGATCATGAAACCCAGCACCCATCGCCATAGTTGCGATTCTTCTCGATCAAGACTTCCAGGTGCCCGCGACGTTTCTGACCGATTAACAGAATTGGGACTCATGAGGAATACTGCCCGTCCTTATTGGCCATGCTAATTCTATACGCGGAGAAAGGACATCGACGTGTTGGACATCTTGGTACACAAAGATCTATTCGTCAGGCTCGGGCGCGGGCACAGGCGATTCTGCGGGTTTTGGCTGGTTCGCCACGATTGCCTGCCAATTGAGAATTGCATTCCAAAGCAAGCGCTGGTCACCCCGGTTCAAATCACGGTGCATAGGGTTGAAATTGAAAGAGACGACGTGCCCCTTGCCCACAGGCATGTCGAGGATGGCAGGCCTGCCGATTAGATTTTCTTCTCCCCAGGCCTGCCCGCTTTCGACGAATGGTTTGCCCTCTGTATCGCCCCACTCCATCACTACGCCGGTGCGATCCTCGGGTCCATCCAGGCAAGTCGTGCAGTACGCCATGCGCAGCCAGCGGCGCGGAGTGTTATACAAAGGAAAATTTTGCCGGAAGACATACGTGTGCGCGGGATAACCATAGGCGATGGGGTGACCGCTGCGATCGAAGGTGACGCGCACATGCGCTCCCGGCGTCCGCGTAGCCGCTTGTTGCGCGGCTGCCGATGATGCGCCTCCGCCACCTGCAGTGCTGCGCGGAACTCCGCCGGAAGACCGCCGCACGAATCTCACCAGCCCGCCTTCGAGGGCCAGCATGCTCCCGCTGCCCAGCGTAACCATCAGCCCGCCATCTTGGATAAAGCGCTGAATCTGTCCCAGTCCTTCGTAGCCGATTCCTCCCGTGATGTCGTCCGATTCGGCGGGAGTACCAAAGCTCGGCGTCTGGGCTGTTTTCCTAAATGGCATGGGAGACCAGGCTTTCGGTAGACCTTCAATCTGCTCCGCCAGTTCCAGATCGACATGCCCGTAGAGCAACACGTCGATACGTGAGCGCAGGTTCCCGGCGCGGATGTCTTCGTCCCGGAGATAAGTGTAGGGAACCTTCCGTTGATCGAGCGAGTAACGGATCCATCCGATCGAATCAGTATCGGCCCATGGAACCCACAAACCAATTCGCGGCGCTTTTGCTTTGTGCCGTGGGACTTCGGGTGAAGCGGAAACCTGGGTGAAGTCGAGCCCGAGTTCGGCTGCCGTTGAAGCGACAGACTGGCGTAGACCGGGCTGATCCGCAACGATCCACGATCCCGCCGGAAACTTCGTTCCACCTGTCTCGAACTCACGTTCAGCGATCTGAATTTCGAAGTTTGCGAGACGATAGCGCGCAGCCAGGAATGATTCCTGCCCGGTATCTTTCAGCAGATAAACCGAACCGTTGCCTGCGACATGGCCGGTGGGATGCGGCGCTTCCGTCAAGGGGGCGAGCGCAATTTCGCGGATCGACACATCTGCGATTGCGATGGCCTGCAAATGGTAGTGCGCGGGAAGCTCCCAGGAAACATCGTCGTACGGTGCGGCTCCATCTTTGGGATAGTGCTGGGGCGTCAGCAGGTCAACAGCGTAGTTGCGATAGGGCTGATCGAGTCGAACCACATAGGTTCCCGCGGGAAAGCCACCTTCCTTAACTTGAAACGCATTCTGCGCCCGGGCCACTTCGATGTGCTGCGCCATGAGGCGCGCAACCAGCTGCGCGACCCGTGCTGGATCGCCTTGATCTTCTGGAATCACGAATCCATAAGGCGGCTGCGTCAGGCCCTTCTGCCAGGAGTCCCATGACTTTTTATAAAAATTGCGCAGCAATTCTTGCGCCTCGCTGGCCGCTTCGTCCAGCGCTGCCAGAGCGCCAGTCTCCTGATAATTCAGATTGTCGCGAGCGGACCAGGTGACCTCACTCGGGGCAGGCAAGGGCCGGTACCACTCCATGCTTGCGGCGGAGGGCGGCACGGCGCGCTTCTCTGTTTCCGCGCTGCCGTTGCCGAAAGTCTCATAGCCGCGGCCAATGCTATTGTGATTCATCGCCACGGAGTCGAGATATAAGTGGGCAAAAGCCTCGCCGAAATTCCATGTTGAGACGCCGGGCATGCCCATCGCCGTCATGGCCTGCACTTCGTGAAAACTGAGCGACAGGAATTCGGTGAAGGTAATGGGATCAATGTTTGGGTTGTACGGCCCGGTGCCATTCCATGTCATCATCAGCGGCACGCCCTCATGTAAGTCATGCACCACTGTAGGATGCCACTCATAAAACATGCGGTGCACCGCCTTCGTGGTCTCATGCGTCTGCTGGTGCGTGTCGCGATTGATGTCGACGAATGTGTACTTCGACCAGTAAGGCGGTGACTGGCGGGGAAGCGTGTTGCGATCGGTTTTTCCTTTGAGATATCGGTAGAACCAGTCCACCATTTTGTCGCGGCCGTCGGGATTGGAAATGGGATTGATCAGCACGATGACTTTTTCACGAATGCGCTGGATCATTGGCTGTTCCGATACTGCGAGGCGATAGGCCAGTTCGAGCACCGCCTCGGTCGATCCGGTTTCATCGGAGTGGAGCGCAGCATTAAAGTAATAAAGAGGGCGCGAGGTCGAAATCAGCTTTTCGGCAGCGGCCTGGTCGGTGTGCCGCGGATCCGCGAGCGCCGCCGTAGTGGCTTTTAAGCGATCGAGGTCTCGGATGCCGGCCTCATCGCCTATGGCGATCAGGACAATGTCGCGGCCCTCCTCACTCCGGCCGATCGTGAACGTGCGCACTCGCGGACTGGCGGCCGCCAACGCACGGGCATACGCATAAGCTTTCTCTGTGCCCAGGAGTTCTCCCGGCGCGCCCATGATCCGGCCGAGAAATTTCTCAGGAGATGGTACGCTGCCAGAATTGGGGATGTACGAGACCCAGGGCGAAACAAAATGCGGATCGGTTGTTGCGGCCGCGATGGCCTCAACTGATCCAGGCTCGGGGACATCAGGGCTTTGCGCAACCGCACTGAGTGAGACAGTCAAACACGCCAGCGACAGGATCGATACCTGCACAGTTCGG
>QIAK01000290.1:0-15739 GCA_003225515.1 Acidobacteriota bacterium
TATCTGGTTGGGCAATCAGGAACGCGAACAATCACCGGCCTGGAATGCTACTATCCAGTGGATGAAGCCGCGTAGTTCCTCTGGCCAGACGCAGAAAAAATCCAAAGCCCAGAAGAAGCCTGCCCATTCGCAGCACTCTCCGGAACTAGTCATCATCACTGGAATGAGCGGGTCAGGGAAGGCCTCTGTACTGAAAGCCTTCGAGGACCTGGGCTACTACTGCGTGGATAATCTGCCGGTCCAATTGATTCCTCAATTCGCGGACCTTGCCGTCCAATCGAACGAGATTCGCCGTACCGCGCTGGTCGTGGATGTGCGCGAAGGCTCGACTCTCGAAGATCTACCCAAGATCCTGAAATCGGTTGGCCGTCTGATTCCGACCAAGGTGGTGTTTCTCGAAGCCTCCGATTCGGTTCTGGTGCGCCGTTTCAGCGAAACGCGCCGGCCGCATCCGCTGGGTACAGATGCACCCGTGAAATCGGCATTGAAAGCGGAACGCCGCCACCTGGGCGCAATTCGCAGACTTGCGGATTTCGTTATCGATACTTCCAAATTCAACGTTCACGAGCTTCGCGCTCACATCACCGAACGCTTTCAGGAGCAGTCGTCGGAAAAGAGCATTCTGGTTTCATGCGTGAGCTTCGGATTCCGGCAGGGAGTTCCGGAGGATGCGGACCTGGTCTTCGACGTTCGGTTCCTGCCGAATCCGCATTTCGTTCCTGAATTCCGGCCGCTTACGGGGCGCGATCCGCGGGTCGCGAAATACATCCGCTCGTTCCCTCAGACTCGCGAGTTCATCTCGCGCATTTCCGATCTGCTCGTCTACCTACTGCCCCATTACATCCACGAAGGGAAGAGCTACTTGACGATCGCATTCGGTTGTACGGGAGGGCAACACCGCTCGGTCATGATCGCGGAAGAAGTGGGCAAGCACCTTCGCCGTGCCGGATATCGCGTGAAAGTCGTCCACCGCGATAGCCCTAAATAGGGTTTCGATCCAAGCCTCCAGGCGCGTGCCGTGAGCTTCCTACGTGCTCCCCTCTGGCCTCTGTATTTAGCTCTTCTGGGGTAAACATCACATTTCCGCAGCAGGACTAAAGTAGAATAGGGCCTTGCGATCCCTATTCATTCGATCGGCGGCAAGCGCTTGCGGCCTGCAGCGCGCGGGAGTGCCATGCGGCAACTGACCCGCCTGGTGCGTTACGTGCTTCCGTTCCTGCTGCAACTGTTTCCGGGTGTGCTTTTACTCGCGGCTGTGGGTTTCCTCGAAGCCTTCCGCCTCATCCTGCTGAAACCGATTCTGGATCGCGTGTTGAATCCGGTGACCGGTTCCGAGAATATCGTTCTCTTCACTATTCCAAAGATCAACCAGCCAATCTATCTACAGCGTTTCGTTCCATCCCACTTTCATAACGCATGGACCATCGTTGCGTACGCGCTGGTTGCCTCTACGCTGCTCAAGGGAATATTCGATTACACCGGCACATATCTGGTGAACCATGCCGGTTTCGGCATGATCACCAACCTGCGCAACGATCTCTACAACTCGGTGCTGCGGCGATCGGTGGCGTTCTTCCAAAAGCACACAACTGGGACGCTGATCTCGACCATCATTAACGACATTGAACGGGTGCAGTTTGCGATGTCGAGCGTGCTGGCGGAGTTCCTGCAGCAGTTGTTCACTTTTATTTTTACCGCGATGCTCGTCGTCGTTCTCGGCGGCAAGCTGGCGTGGGTGTTGTTGCTGTTTGTCCCCTTCATCGTATTTTCGGCGGTACGCATTGGGCGGAGAGTCCGGTCCACGACGAGGCGCGGTCAGGACCAGTTAGCCGATGTGCAGAATATTTTGCACGAGACCATTACCGGCAACCGCATTGTCAAAGCCTTCGGTATGGAGGCGTGGGAGGTGGCGCGTTTCCGCACGGCGGCGCAGCGGCTCTTTCGCGCCAACCTGCGCTCGGTGGCCGCGGCTGCCATTAGTTCTCCGCTAATGGATACGTTTGGCGCGGTGGCGATCGCTCTGCTGCTGCTAGTGGGCCGCAGCCGCATTGCGCATGACGAATTCACTTTAGGCGCTTTCGTTACGTTCGTCGCAGCCGTCCTGGCGCTCTATAACCCGGTTCGTAAATTCGCGATTTTCAATAATAGCTTCCAGCAGGCTCTGGGCGCCTCTTCGCAACTGTTCAAGTTCATGGATGCTGAAGATGTGGTGCTTGAAAAACCTGGAGCCAAGCCCCTTCCGAAATTTTCCAGAAGCATCCGGTTCGAGAACGTCAATTTTTCCTATCAGGCGGATGGCGACGATTCGCGGGAAATTCTGCGAGGCATCGACCTGGAGGTGAAGCGCGGGGAAATCCTCGCGGTCGTGGGTTCCAGCGGCGCAGGCAAAAGCACGCTCGTCCACCTGATCCCCCGCTTCTTTGATGTGACCGGAGGGCGCATTCTGTTCGACGGTGAGGACGTACGCAATGCGACTCTTTCTTCATTGCGCGCTCAGGTGGGCATCGTTACGCAGGAAACGATCTTGTTCAACGATAGCGTCCGCAACAACATCGCCTACGGCCAGCCCCAGGTTGCGCAAAAAGAGGTTGAGGCCGCTGCTCGGGCAGCCTTGGCCCACGATTTTATTGTTGGCCTTCCGGCAGGGTACGATACTGTGATTGGAGAGCGTGGCGTGCGTCTCTCGGGTGGCGAGCGCCAGCGTCTGGCGATTGCGCGGGCGCTGCTGAAAGACGCGCCCGTCCTGATTCTGGATGAGGCCACTTCAGCTCTCGACAGCGAGTCGGAAGCTTTGGTGCAATCCGCTCTGCATAATCTGATGAGCGGCCGCACCGTGTTCGTGATCGCGCACCGCCTGTCCACGGTTCGCCGTGCGGATCGCATCGTTGTAATCGAGAACGGCTCGATTGCCGACGTTGGGCGGCACGAGGAATTAATGACGAGGTTAGGTACGTACCGGCGTCTCTACGAATTGCAATTCGCCAACGCAGATGCGCCGAAAGCGATAGCAGAAACTTGAGAGCACTTCCCCTATGCCCATACGCTCGATGACAGGTTTTGCCCAGGTGAGAGGTGAAATCCACCGGCCCGACACAGCAGGCGCAGATGTCTCCAGCCCTGCGTCGTCCAACGGACGGCTGGCATTTGCGCTGTCGCTGAAATCGGTGAACCATCGATTTCTGGATCTGCATTTCCGTCTTCCCTCCGGAACCGATTCATTGGAGATGCAGCTTCGTCGCCTGCTGAAAGAAAAGATGGGGCGCGGCCACGTTGAGGTCTCACTCAGCCTGGAGCGCACGACCAGCGATGCCTTCGCGCTGAACCGCGAGATCGTTGGAGGTTACATCGCGGCGTTCCGCGCCGCTGCCGCCGAGTTTTCTCTGGCCACTGTACCCGACCTGAATGCGGTTCTGCGGATTCCGGGCGCACTCGATTCCGCGAACGACAGTGGCGAAGGCGAGATTGAAGCTGCGGTCATGGCTAAGATTGAAGAGGCCCTCGATCGTCTGAACCAAATGCGTGAAGAAGAAGGCCGCGGTATTGCCCGTGAATTGCGGGAACGCATGGCACATCTGGTCGAGGCCGGGAAGAGCGTCCAGCAGCATCGGCGCGCTGTCCTGCAGAACTACAGTGAAAGGCTTCAGTCCCGCCTGCAGGAACTACTGGGCGCGACTATCGATAAAGAACGAGTGCTGCAAGAGGCTGCTCTGCTCGTAGATCGAAGTGACATCCAGGAAGAGATCGTTCGCCTCGAAACTCACGTGCAACACTTTCTGGGATTGCTCGAAGCCGGAGGCGAGATCGGCAAGAAGCTCGACTTTCTGCTGCAGGAAATGAACCGCGAGGCCAACACACTTCTTTCCAAGACTTCCGGTCTGGCGGGCGAGGCCCTGAAAATTACCGAGGCAGGCCTGGCCATGAAAGCGGAGATTGAAAAATCGCGCGAGCAGGTGCAAAACCTGGAATGAGCTCACACTACAAGCCCATCATCTATATCATCTCGGCGCCCTCGGGTTCTGGAAAATCGACTCTCGTCAATGAACTTGTGAAGTTGGTTCCGGATCTCGATTTTTCCATCTCTTACACCACGCGGTCGCCCCGCGGCAGCGAGCAAAACGGCAAGCAATACCATTTTGTTCTTCGCGAAGAATTCGACCAGATGATTGCAGCCGGCGAGTTCCTCGAGCACGCTGAATTCGACCGCAATTGCTACGGGACTGCTGCGCGATTTTTGCGGGAAGCGGAACAAAAAAGCCACGACCTTTTGCTCGACATCGATGTGCAAGGCGCAAGGCAAGTCAAAGACAAGTTGCCCGAGGCGGTAAGCATTTTTGTGCTGCCGCCCGATCGGAAGACGCTGGAGTGGCGCTTGCGGAAGCGAAGCGAAAACCCGGAAGAGGCCATCCAGCGCCGCCTGGCGGCTGCCAGTCGTGAGATTGAAAACTATAATAAGTACGATTACATTTTGATCAACGACAAGCTGGAAGAATCGATCGAGAGCCTGGAAGCGATTGTTTTGTCGCAACGGTTATTGCGATCGCGGCGATCTCTGTCTTCGGAAGAGAAGGAAATCGTAGAACGAGCGGACCTCCACCGGCTGGAAAATATTCGCCAGAGGCTGGAGCCCATACTGGCGTCCTTTGGTGCTCCCCCACCTTCGGCACGTCCTTAGATTTCGCGGTATCATTTCAAGGACGCCAAAGAGGCGCCGTGAGCCGCGAGTAGAACCGAGCGGGACAGGCTGGAAGTCGGCTATGTTCTGTGCGTGCATGGAACGGAGTTCGAGGTTCGACGTTCGGCAGGAGTTACTTCAAACCTGATTTTTGAGGGAGAGTCCCAATGAAGTTGATCGAAGGCTTTGACAGCAACTATCGATATATCCTGGTGGCAGCCCGCCGTGCGCGCCAGCTTCAGTCGGGCGCTCCGCCCGTGGTGGATACAAATTCACGAAAGCCCTGCCGCATCGCGCAGGACGAGATCCGCGCCGGCAAAGTGAAATGGGAAATTCCGGAAACCCGTTCCGCCGCCGAGCAGGCAGAGGATGCTCTCGACAAGGCACTGGGTCAGGACTAGAGACACGCTGTTGATTTCGTTATCGCTGAGTGTGGATTGCAAACCACAAGTTTCGTACGCGTCACTTTCGTCCGTATCAATGGTTTTGACTCAACACTCAGAGATCAATCATCAAAAACCCATGAAGATAGCTCTTGGCGTCAGCGGCGGAATTGCAGCCTACAAGGCGGCCGAGATTGTTCGTCTGCTGCAAGATCGCGGCATCCGCGTGCAAGTGGTCATGACGCGCGCCGCCCAGGAGTTCGTACGTCCCCTCACCTTCGCCGCTCTCTCCGGAGAAAAAGTTATTACCGGGATGTTTGCGCCGGGGGAAGAGCACGCGCCCAATATTGATTCTGCGATTGAACACATTGCAGTTGCGCAGTCGATCGACGCTCTGGTAGTCGCGCCCGCCACCGCCGATGTTCTCGCGCACTTCGCTCAGGGAATCGCCAGCGACTTTCTTACTACTCTCTACCTTGCCACCACCGGCCCGGTAGTCGTGGCCCCGGCAATGAACGTTAACATGTGGAACCATCCTGCCACGCAGGCAAATCTGCAGATTCTGCGGCAGCGGGGAGTAAAGATCGTCGAGCCCGGCGCCGGTTACCTGGCTTGCGGAATGACGGGAGCGGGCCGGCTTGCTGAAAATGAGTCGATTGTTGCGGCCGTGATGGAAGCCTTGGGGGCTTCGCAGGATCTTAACGGCGAGACCGTGCTGATCACTGCCGGTCCCACGCGTGAAAAAATCGATCCCGTACGCTATCTCACCAACCGCTCCAGCGGTCGCATGGGCTACGCTCTCGCCGAGGCCGCGTTGCGCCGGGGCGCGCGCGTGCTACTGGTCAGCGGGCCGACTTCGCTGAACCCGCCTGGCGCCGCCGAGGTTACCAGAGTGGATTCGACTGAAGAAATGCGCGACGCAGTTCTCAAGTTGCTTCCGCAAGCTACAGTCATCATCAAGACCGCCGCGGTTTCCGACTATCGGCCCAAAGCCGCCGCCGGTCAAAAGATCAAGCGCAAGGGCCCGATGACTTTAGAACTCGAGGCTACGCCTGATATTCTGCAGGAACTCGCTCGCAACAAGGGCTCGCAGATCGTGGTGGGCTTCGCTGCTGAAACTGAAAATGTTTTGGAGAATGCACGCCAGAAATTAGTTTCGAAGAATCTCGACGCCATCGTCGTCAATGACGTCTCACGCGAAGGGGTTGGCTTTGATTCCGATCGCAACGCGGTCACTATCATTACTCGCGATGAGGTCGCAGAAGTTCCTGAAACTACAAAATGGGAGGTAGCCCAGCGCGTGCTCGATCACGTGGTGCGCCTCCGCCAACACCGCAAAGTTTCCAGCCTCTCGTCGTGAGCGAATCCCGCCGGGCGCGAAGCGAATAATCCTGCGGAGTTGCAAGACCCCACCGCGATCGCAAGGCCGTATAATCTCCGTAGCCCAAATCTCCCAATGCCACTGATCCAGGACCCCGAGCAGCGTCGCGCCCTTGCCGAACGCATCCGCTACTGCCACGAAATGGGCATTTACGATTTCTACCGGCGCGAACCGCTATCTCCGGAAGGCGCGATGAGCATTGCCGTTGATGAAGCAACGTTGTCCGAATCCCAGAAACTGCGAGAGGAAATGGCTGCAAAAAAATCTGCCGTAGCTGCGAACGTCACCAGCGAAAATACCCTGCAGGTCCTTACAAATCATCCGGAACAGGCCGCTACCGATGCTGTAACTGCGCTCAATCTGATTCGCGAAGATCTGGGCGATTGTACCCGCTGCAAACTTCACAAGCAGGGCCGGAAGCAGATCGTTTTTGGCGTGGGCAACCCGCGCGCCGACTTAATGTTCGTGGGCGAAGGACCTGGCGCCGACGAAGACACGCAGGGCGAACCGTTCGTAGGCCGCGCCGGACAATTGCTCAACAACATGATCAAGGCCATGGGCATTCACCGTGAAGACGTCTACATTGCGAATGTCGTGAAGTGCCGTCCGCCGGGCAATCGCACTCCGGAACGCGACGAATGCGAAACCTGCTCGCCGTTTCTGATGCGGCAGATTGCCGTGGTGAAACCCAAAGTTGTGGTTGCGCTCGGCGCAGTGTCCGCGAAGAATTTGCTCGCGATCAACGCGCCGATGTCAGAACTCCGCGGACGCTTTTACGATTTTGTGCCCGCTGGCGCGCGCAGCAGTGACCCGTCCTGGCAAGGAACCAAACTCGCTGTCACCTATCATCCGGCATTCCTTCTGCGCGATCCGCGCCAGAAAGGCGAAGCGTGGAAAGATTTGCAAATGGTGATGAAGTATTTGGGGCTAAAGGCTCCAAAATCGGCCACGTAAGGACGGCCCGATTACACTAATTCCACCCTGATGCCCGAATTCTGCGACGTCGCCGTGCCCGTGCCGCTCGACATGGTTTTCACCTATCGTGTTCCCGCGGAGGCCGTGCCTGTCGTTGGTGGGCGCGTCCTGGTTCCATTCCGGCAGCAGCGCCTGACGGGGATCGTCGTCGAACTGCACGACCGCAAGCCTTCCGTTGCTGCTAAAAATATCATCAGCGTGCTCGACCTGACGCCTGTGCTCGATGAGCAGTTGCTGCGAATTGGCCGCTGGATCGCCGACTACTATCTCGCCCCCATCGGCGAAGTCTTCCGCACCATGCTCCCGCTGCAAGCCGAGTTCAAGCGCGTCGTCGGATATCGCCTCACGACCGAAGGTCAGGCGGCGCTGTATCAGGCAGGCATTTCTGGATCTTCTGCGCGTTCAAAACGTCCTCCCGAAGAACAGGATGCCGAAATTCGCGTCCTCGATTATCTGGCAGCTTGCGAATCGGAAATCGAATCGTATGCAGCGCAAACGAATCCGCCGTCGAGCACCAACGGGACGGGCGCGGCTTCAGCCGTGGCACCAGAGCCGACCGTAGATCGGGCTTTAGCGGCTGAGGGCCACAGTATCGTCCGCGAACAGACTCTTCGCTCCGCCACAAAAGTCTCGCGCGCTATCCTCGCCGGAATGGTTCGGAAGAAATGGCTGGCGCGCGAGGACCTGTCTGCGCCTCAGGATGCGACACGCACGATAAAGATCGCCACGTTGAAGTCAGCCGGCGGCAAGTTGAACGATAACCAGAGAATATTGCTTGAGACTCTGGCCTCTTCCGGCGGAGCCGTGCCTGTGGTCGCTTTGCAGTCTCTCGATGTCCCACGCACCACTCTAGGAACGCTAGTCAGGCGCGGCCTCGTAGAAATCGTGGAAGAGCCGGCGGAGTTCACCGTCTCACGCTCCAAAGCTCGTCCTGCTCTCTTCGATTTCGATTTGAATCCTGCGCAGCAATCCGCGCTCGCGCGAGTGCGGACCGAGGTCGCAGCGCACAAATTCTCCGGTATGTTGCTGCACGGCATCACCGGATCAGGCAAGACTGCCGTCTATCTGGCTGCCATGCGGGGAATCCTCGAGGCCGGTCGCTCCGCCATTCTGCTCGTGCCCGAAATCGGCCTGACGCCTGCAGTGGCCGCGGACCTTCATCAGATTTTCGGCGATGAGGTTGCCATTCTTCACTCCGCGCTTTCTGATCGCGAACGCGCAGAGCAGTGGCACCGCATCAAGCGTGGCGACGCGCGCATGGTCGTCGGCACTCGCTCGGCTATCTTCGCGCCGGTTAGCGATCTCGCCCTGATTATTGTCGACGAGGAACACGACTCGTCCTATAAGCAGGAGGAAACACCGCGCTATCATGCCCGCGACATCGCGGTGATGCGCGCTAAAATCGCCAACGCGGTCGTCGTGCTCGGCTCCGCCACGCCTTCTCTGGAGTCCTACTACAACGCGACGAAGAACAAGTACGCACTTATAGAATTGCCCGACCGGGTTGAGCAGCGTCCACTTCCCGAAGTCGAGATGATTGACATGCGTCTGGAATTCCAGGAAACAGGCCACGAGCAGGTCATCTCGCGTAAGCTGGCGGCGGAGATCAAAGAAAGGCTGGACCGGAAAGAACAGGTCATGGTTTTGCTTAATCGGCGAGGCTATTCTCCGGTCGTGCTCTGCCGCACGTGCGGCAAGAAGCTGGAATGCCAGAACTGCGCCATCGCGCTCACCCATCACAAACGCGAGCACAAAATGGTTTGCCATTACTGCGGCTACATGGCCCCTGTACCGAAAACGTGTGTGCACTGCGGAAGTGAGTACGTGTATTTTCTGGGGACCGGCTCAGAAAAACTTGAAGAATTACTGCATGGAATGTTTCCCCAGGCGCGCATCGCCCGTCTCGACCGCGATACCGTCCGCAGTCACGAAGACTTTGAGCGCGCTCTAAACGGACTGAACGAAGGCGAACTCGATCTGCTTGTGGGCACACAGATGATCGCCAAAGGCCACGACATTCATGGCGTGACGCTTGTAGGTGTCGTTGGAGCGGATGCCGCACTCGGACTGCCCGACTTCCGCGCTGCCGAGCGCACCTTCCAGTTACTGACTCAGGTTGCCGGACGCGCCGGGCGAGGACAAACTCCAGGCAAAGTTGTGCTGCAAACTTATTTTCAGGACCATTACGCGGTGCAGTACGCCGCGCGCCATGACTTCATCGGCTTCTACGAAAAAGAATTGCAGTTTCGCAGTTGGATGCACTACCCTCCGTACTCCGCGCTGGCCAACGTGCTCGTGCGCAGCGATGATCTCGACGACGTTCTGCAATGGTCGGGCACTCTAGGCAAGTGGTTTGATGGAACGCGCCATGAGGGAGTGCGTGTGCTTGGCCCAGCGCCCGCACCTATCATGCGGTTGAAGCGCGACTATCGATATCACTTTGTTCTCAAATCGCCCAGCCGTGAAAAACTCAACACGACCTTGCGCGCGATGCTGGCGCACGCCGCGCAGAAAAAAATTCCCCGCACCCAGGTGATCGTCGACGTCGACGCGCTCTGGTTAATGTGAGAAGCTGGCGTCAGCAGAGTCTGACCTTGAATTCCGCATCGTCCGTAAGAGACGTCATCCCGATCCATAGCCGTTTTTCAGGCGGAGGGCGGATCTCCCGTGCGAAGTTCTGCCAACGGAGATCCCTCAGCCGGCTGAAATGCGCCGACTCTCGGGATGACGCCACCGACCAGCGATCCCTGATTCAAACTGAGGCGCGAGCTCGCCGTCAGTTTCTGTCGCCTCCACCGTGCTTCTGAAAGCAGAGCCGGCAGTATGTGGGTGGTTCACTGTTATCGACGATATGTTTAACCGGCGTTTGCGAGCGCAACCAGGCGAAGATTGCCTTCAGGTCCTCATCGCTCACGTTTCGGTAAAAGACCCACGGCATCACGCCGTGTAGTTTCCGCGCGCCAACTTTCCCGGTGCGGATCACCTGGATGAACATCTTCTCGTCGTAATAGGAAATGCCGCTCGGGTCGGGCGTAAGATTCGGGCTGAATATTTTGTCCCCGTTCGAGGCCTGGATCAAATTGCCCCCGGCAAAGAGCTGACCATTCACGACAGAACCGGGATGGTACCAGTCCGTATGGCAGCCCGCGCAATCAGCGACGAATTCAAGAAACTCTCCGCGATCCTTGGGTGTCGCAAACTTAGGCTGGGGCACAACATCCGTGATGGGTTCAGGGCGCGTGTTGAATCGGAACCGCTGTGAGAGTGTCAGCTGGGTCTTCGGCAGGGAATTGCGAATCGCCGGAATGCTCCGCACATAGACAACGATCGAAGCCACATCTTCGTCGGGCAACTTGCTGAAGGCCGCCGCCCACATTTGCGGATGCAGAGTGCGGCCGTCATGCCCAATACCTTCTCGGATCGACCGCGCCAGCATGTCGTCCGTCCAGAGAGCCGCGCCAGTTTCGCGATCCGGCGTGATATTGGGAGCAGTCAGGTTGGGAATGTCCTCCTTATCAAAGCGGTGTCCTGCGCCCCGTGCATTCTCCGGAACCGGCGCGCCATCTTGGTTCCAATCTCGCTCCGAATGACATCGGAAGCAAGCGAGCACTCCTTCAACCAGATATTGTCCGCGTGCCCTTCGCGTTTCGGTTCGCTCAAATTTTATATCGCGCAGCGGCCGTTTTCGTGGCCCAACCACGAGTCGCCATGCTGAGTAATAAGCAGTCCATCCATAGGCGTAACTAATGAACCCGCAAAATGCGGCCAGACAAACCACCGCGATCAGGATCGCTTTTTTCATTGAAGGACCGCTGAGGCTGCGGGACATCATACACCGTGCCACTGCACCCTCGTGACTATCTCCAGTTCATCTGGAAAGGCGAAACCGTGAAGGTCAGCGCGAGCATAATGAGCGCCAGCACAGCCAAAGGCCATCGATTGGGTGGAAGCATCGGATATTTGGGAGCTTGCTGCTGTCGATAGGACAGAACATTCATCACAATCAGTAGCCCTGCCCAGACACGCCACCCCACATACATGCGCCCTAATAGGGCCAGAGCGATTACGGTGAGCCACGAAATAATGCGATGCGCTCGCGGCGCGATCGCATAAACGATGTGTCCGCCGTCCAACTGGCTGCTGGGCAGCAAGTTCAACGCAGTCGCAAACATACCCACCCAGGCGGCCACTGCTGTGGGATGCAGATAAATTCTTGTCAGCGGCAGCACCGCAACGATGTGATGGGGAGCAACGCTGCGCAGCGCTCCCTGCATGAGATAGAAGATCCAGGGGAATCCTATATGCAGATCAGATTGTCCGATGCTGGGGGAGAGCGGCTTCGAAAGGTTCATGGCGACCGCCAGCGTAGCGACCGCCACCACGAATCCTGCGATCGGTCCCGCGATGCCGATATCGAACAGCGCGGCCCGCGTCCGAATCGGCGCCTTGATCCGAATCACGGCTCCCAGCGTTCCAATCAGCGTCGGCGCGGGAATAAAGAAGGGAAGTGTCGCGCGCACACCGTAGTACCGGCAGAACAGGTAGTGCCCCATCTCATGGGAGAACAGGATCCCCAGTAGCGTCGCCGAAAATGGAATACCCAGGAGCAGCCGTGAAGGCTGCGCAAGAATCCATGCGATAGGAAAGAACGGGAGATACTCGTCCCCAGCGGCAAACTGCGGCAGGTTATACAGGAAATTGAATTCCATTCGCGCTCCCACCACGAGCGTGGTGAAGCAAGTCGCCGCCAGCAGAAGCGCGTGCAGCCAGTACCGTTCCCGTGGAGGCGGGCCTAGAGGTTCCGGCAGCACACGGTAGTACTCGAGCGTGGAAGAGGAGATAGGGGAATCGGATTCCGACATGCAATTCTTAGAGGGAGCCACGAACTTGGCACCCTTCTCTGATGCTACTACACGAGGGGAAAACGCGAGGCAGGATGCCGGAGTTACAAAAGCTAGCAGCTAGTAGCTATTTAATTTAATCGATTGACTGTAATTCTTTTCCTGGCTTGAACCGTACGGCCCTTCCCGGCGGAATGGACACTTCGGCTCCCGTACGCGGATTGCGGCCGATACCCGTTTTGCGCGGACGCACGTTGAATACCCCGAAGCCGCGCAGTTCGATGCGGTTGCCCCCGGCCAGCGCCTTCTTCATGCTTTCAAAGACGGTCTCCACCGCCAACTCGGCCTTGGTCTTGGTGATGCCGGTCTTGGCCACCACTTCGTTGATGATGTCGAGCTTGATCACAGGCGGCTCCCCGGTGCAGCGTCAATAATGCTTCAAGTGATTGATGCTAAGGGAGATAAGTAAGATTGTCAACGGGAGCATCAATCCCGTAAACTGTCATGCACCAGCCCAACAGATTGAGTGATTGTGTAATCGGGTTATTGTGTAATTTGATCGTGCCGCACAATGAAGCCAGCCGCCCGATAGTTTCTCAATTTACCAATTACAAAATTTTCCAATTTCTAAATTATCCCAAGGAGTTTCATGCTGAAGAGTGACCGCTGGATCCGCAAGATGTCCCGGGAACATGACATGATCAACCCGTTCTCCGAGAAGCAAGTTCGCGAAGGCGTTATTTCGTATGGCCTATCGTCCTACGGCTATGATCTGCGCGTAGCCGACGAGTTCAAGATTTTCACCAACGTCAACTCATCTATCGTCGATCCTAAGCATTTTGACGAGCGCTCTTTCGTCACGGTTCAGACCGACATCTGCATTGTTCCCCCCAACTCGTTCGCCCTGGCCCGCTCTGTGGAATATTTCAAGATTCCCCGCAGCGTGCTCACCATCTGCGTGGGCAAGAGCACCTACGCGCGGTGCGGCATCATCGTGAACGTCACGCCGTTCGAGCCCGAGTGGGAAGGTTTCGTCACCCTCGAAATCTCCAACACCACACCTTTGCCGGCACGCATCTACGCGAATGAAGGGCTTTGCCAGATTATTTTCTTCGAGTCCGATGAAGTCTGCGAAACCAGCTACGCCGATCGGAAAGGCAAGTACCAGGCCCAGAAGGGAATTGTGCTGCCGAAGTTGTAGGGGAGTCGTTGGTCGTTCGTCTTTGGCCGTTGGCCATGGGTCGTCGGTCGTTAGTCGTCGGTCGTCCGGACATCTTGAACAGGAGTGTTTCGGATAAGAATCTAGCGCTGGTTCTCGCCTTCTTTGAACATGTACTTGATTGCAGGCTTGTAGATCATCAGATTCGGATCGCCGTTGTCACGGTTCACCTTGATGCAATTGCGGTCGTACCACTCGATGATTCCGCGTACTTCTTCACCGTCGCGCAGCACGATCACCATTTGCGTCCGCGACTGCATTTGTTTCTGATAATAAAAATTCTCGGCGTTGGTCTGATCGGGAGGGGCAGGCTTCTTGCCTCCACCGCTTCCCATCGAACGTTCCCCGCGTTCTGCTCGCTCCATTCGCTCTCCACGCTCGTGCCGCTCCGGGCGCTCGCGTCGCTCCTGCGCCGGCATCGGAATCGAGTTGTGGTTATTGTAATTCTCCGAGCGCGGCAGCGTCGGCCGGATCAGCTTTCGGTTGGCGAAATTTTCCCTATCGGAGGCTTCTCCTGCCTGTACGGGATCCATAGTGTCTTTCATCGTGGCGCTACCTCGGCTTACACGCGCTCGTGCACAGAACCGAACTTTAGGGACCCCATGTATGTTTTCAACGAAGGCGTGAAATTTAAATTACCGTAACACAGGAAACTTCCTGTGACAATCCTTCCTTCGTGCCAGGCGACCGAGTGTGCCAAATCTTGCATACCCCTAGAATATCGATTTGCCCAACGGGACCGCCTCTCTTTCGCTCTCTTGTAACTTTTCTTCGAGCCCGAATCCTATCTGATACCTTTCGTGTGCTTGGCGGGCCCCTATTTCAAAATTCAAGGAGTTGTAGTGAACAAAAATCCGGCCGGACCATCATCGGTCGATCTGAGATCTCAAGACGATCGTGGTCCCCACTTTCATAAGGCAAACAGTTTAATCGTGAGTCCTCACTCCCAGGCGGTGCTGCTTCGTGCGGCGCGGGCCACTCTGATCGAGGAAATGTGCCATCGGCTTACTGATCTTTTCACTCTCATTTGTGGACGGGTGGAGATTCTGAGCGACAAGACGCCCACTGGGTTGTTGGAAGACTTACAGTCCATTCGCAGGGCTGCCATGAAGGGAGCCGAGTTCAATAAGCGTGTATTTGGAGCCGCACAGGAATGCCGCCGCGAGATTGGCCTTTGAGACCTGGGATTTCCCCTCTGAGGTTCTCCGCTAGTTCGTGCTCGACAGGTCGGCGCCGCGGCGCTCTTTGCCGCTCCACGTGACAATCGCCACCAGACTGGCCATCAGGAGCACGGTCCACGCCAGCACGGGTGGAAAACTCCCTCCATATCGCGTCTCGGCCAGCTTCGCCTGGATCACGGAATTGCGGGAAGAAAAGAAATTGCCCACCTGATAGGCGAATCCAGGCAGCGTGCCGCGCACAGCCGGCGGCGAGAGTTCGTTCAAATGCGCCGGAACCACTCCCCATGCGCCTTGCACCATGAACTGCATTAGAAATCCACCCAATGCAAGTGTCGGGATGGTGTGCGAATAAACCCATAGCGGGATCAACGGAATCGAAAGCAGTCCGGCGATCACAATGGCTTTTCGACGCCCAATTTTCTCAGACCACGTACCGAAGAAAATTCCTCCCAGCAGCGCGCCAACATTCGCGATGATCGCGATCAATCCGACCATGTGCGGCGACAAATTGTGATTCTTTTCCAGAAAGGTCGGGTAAAGATCCTGGGCGCCGTGGCTGAAGGAATTGAACGCGAACATCAGGATGACCAGAAACAAAAATATCCCAGCATGCGAAGCTATGCCCTTGCCTAAACGGCTCTCGGCATTTCTCGATGCCTGCCCTTGCAGCCAGGCAGGAGATTCGTCGACCTTGGTGCGAATGTAGATGACCAGAAAGGCCGGCAGCGCGCCGATCACGAACATGCCTCTCCAGCCCACGAAGGAAAACAGGGCGCCGTAAACCATCGCGGCCAACAGATAGCCCACGACATAGCCTTCCTGCAGCACGCCGGAAAAAAATCCGCGTCCCTCGGCAGGCAACGTTTCGAAGGCCAGCGCCGCGCCTACTCCCCATTCTCCGCCCATCGCAATCCCGAAGAACACTCGCATGATAAGAAACATCTTCAACGAAGGCGCAAACGCCGAGGCCAACTCAAACACCGAGTACGCGATGATGTCGACCATGAGTGTCGGGCGGCGCCCGAAGCGGTCGGCCATCAATCCAAAGAGGACCGCGCCCAGCGGTCGCATAGCCAGCGTCAAAAAG
>QIAK01000290.1:15757-17790 GCA_003225515.1 Acidobacteriota bacterium
GAAATTGCGTGGCCAGCGCGCTCACACAGACGATAAGAATAAAGAAATCGAACGCGTCCAGGGTCCAGCCCAGAAAACATGCGATAAACGTATTTCGCTGGACCGGCGTCAACCTGCGAAAATGCCCGAAGAATTCCATGAGTTTGGAGAGTTTGGTTCGGTGTTTCCTTCGTGAACCCTCGTGTCCTTGTGGTTATCGTCTTTCCACTTTTTGCCGCCAGCCCTGCGGATGCTAGCATATGTTCTTCAATCAACAATCAGAAATCAGCAATCATCAATCTCCCCATGCCCGACCTCGAGATTCCGCAACGCCAGGCGACCGACACGCTCATGCTTACCGGCTTCTGGTATCGCGCTCTTCCCGCCGATCGCGTTCAGCGCAATCAGTTATACAAGGCGACGTTGCTCGATATTCCTCTGGTCATCGGTCGCGACCGTCTCGGCAAGCCTTTTGCCCTGCGCGATGCCTGTCCTCATCGCGGCATGCCGCTGAATTGCGGCCGCTTTGACGGAGAGAATCTCGAATGCGGCTATCATGGATGGAAGTTTGACGTTCACGACGGCCAGTGCCAGCTCATCCCTTCATTGACTGCCGACCAGAAGCTGAAAGTGGAACGCATTTACGCCGGAAGCTATCACTGCGAAGAGCAGGACCACTTCATCTGGGTATTCATGCCTGATCCAGCTCCCCCCGGCGCTGGATTCGCGCCGCCGCCCGAGCCTGCTGACGAAGCTCCACAGATCGAAAAATTCAGCGGCAAGTACAAACTCGCCTATCTGCAAGCCGAAATGCCGGTCAGCATCGATCACGGCATCATCGGCCTCATGGATCCCGCTCACGGTCCGTTCGTGCACCAGGCCTGGTGGTGGCGTAAGCAGCAGAGCATTCACGAAAAGCAAAAGAATTTTGAACCGATCCCGAACGGGTTCCGCATGAGCGCACACACGCCGAGTTCCAATTCCGCGCCTTACAAGCTGCTGCGCCTGTACGCCGACGCCGATTCCATTACCACTACGATTGATTTTGTGTTGCCGAACATACGCATCGAAACCATTCGCGCCGGAAAATACTGGTTTTCGAGCCTGACTACGGTCACGCCGATTACGCGCAGTCATTGCCGCATCGACGTGGTCGCCGCCTGGAATATATTTCGTTGGGTCCCCTTCGTGCCAGAGTTGCTGAAGTTCGTTTTCGCCAAATTCGTTGAGCAAGACCGCCGTACCATGGAACTTCAGGCCGAGGGTTTAAAGCATAACCCGCATCTGATGCTGATCGACGATGCCGACCGGCCCGCAAAGTGGTACTTCCAACTGAAGGCGGCGCATCTCGAAGCCAAGCGCACCGGCACAGAAATGAAGCATCCCATGTCAGGCCCGGTCACGTTGAGGTGGAGAAGTTGAGGCGACTTACGGGCGCGAGCGAAGTGGGAGCCCGCAGCCGAAATCCCCAGCTCCCTTTGCGAGGGATCCCTCGCAGGAATTGGACTCGGGGCCTCTGTTTTTTGTTAGATCACTTAGCTTGAATTGGCTTAGGTGGCTGTCTGGGATTTGGTCAGCGGCAATTAGCCGCGGGTTATATCCTGATCCTCGTCCTCAACCAACCATTCCATTGCCTCTTCCCGCGTCTTGAAAGTAGGGAAGTCGCGTTGCGAGAAGCTTTTGAAATTCTCGTAGTAAACGTGCGGCAGACTTTCGGTGCCCACCCACGCGGACTTCTTCACGTAAGGTTTGTCTAGTACGAGGACCTCTTTTGCCTTGGTCGCCGCTTGTTTGTCGAAGCGTGCGCCGGTCAAGTCGGCAAGGCAGAGCAGTGATCCCTGGGAATGACGAGCGACCGAAGCTCGAACCATCTCCAACAGCAAGATAAGTTCCTTGGCGCTGCATTCGCTGAAATCCAGAACGAAGATTGCCTGACCCTTATGCTTGATGAAGTGCAGCCGGTCATCGAGCAAACCACGCGCGGTCATCCGAGGATCCTTTCCACGATGCCGTAAGCCCCGTCCAGCGCTGCATCGAGCGCGGAAGGATCCTTG
>QIAK01000618.1 GCA_003225515.1 Acidobacteriota bacterium
ACGCCCACAACTCGCCCGGCGGAATCGACCAGCGGGCCACCCGAGTTTCCCGGATTCAGCGAGGCGTCGGTCTGGATCACGTCGTCGATGAGCCGCCCGGAATACGACCGCAGCGAGCGTCCCAGCGCGCTCACCACGCCCGCGGTCACGGTCGACTGAAATCCATAGGGCGCGCCAATCGCGATCACGATTTGGCCCACGCGCAAGCGTTGCGAATCGCCCAGGGCAGCCGCAGTCAGGCCGGGTTCGCCGAAGTGCGGCTGATCCAGTCGAATCACCGCCAGGTCGCTTGCCGGATCGTCGCCAATCACGGTAGCCGGCATGCGCCGCCCATCGTTCATGGTCACCGCAATGCGTACGGCATCGTGCACCACGTGGCTGTTGGTGAGGATCAGGCCATCTGGGGTGAACACGAAGCCCGAGCCTCCGCCGCGCCGTTCCTGCGGCTCGCCCGAGCGCCTGCGGCCTGTGATTTGATGCACTTCAATATTCACAACCGATGGACTCATCCGCTCGACCGCGCCGGTCACCGCCGTCGAATAGGCGTCGAGCAGGGAATCATCACCTAAGGCGTGAGATTCGGTGACGGACTCGGAGCCCGGGGCGGATGTGGGAGAGAGGTCCAACACATGACAAATAGATGTCAGTCGATATTTCAGGGATTCAACCTCGGAGAGACGCACATCGTCCTTCTTGGCCGAATCTCTACAACCCTGTCACCCTGGGCGAAGGAAGAGTTCGCGAAAAGCGACCGTTCTGGAGTTGAAGGACCCCGTGCATCGATCTTGCGCCTGCGGCATCTCAGGGATTTCTGTGCCACAGGTCCCGCCGACATCTTTCTCAATAGAGATATCCGTAGAGAGAACTCCCCGCCGGGTCGCGGTGCCGTCAGCGGGCAAGGGATCCTTCGACTTCGCAACAGATTCGCCGCTGGCAAACCTGTTGCTTTGCTCAGGATGACAATCACAAAAAAAGCCGGGACCAGAATCGGTCCCGGCATAGTGTTGGCTGGTTGCCCGGATAAACTTGAGGCGCTTAGCAGGCGTGAACGAGCCGCGCTAAGCGGCGAGTGACGGCTGCTGAAATCCTGAGCCGCGCTTTTCGCGGCGAAGGATCCCGTGCTACGCGCTTCTTCTTGGCCGGATCGTCAAGTCCCGCACCTGAGTCAGAATGCTGGACATCTGCATTCCATTCAATTGCGCTACGAAGGGCAGCAACTCTGCGATGAACTGATCTTTCATCAACTCCATGACTTCTTCCTGGCGGGTGCGTTCTCCGCCGCTGAGCAAGTCGGGCACGGTAACCTCCAGTGCACGCGCCAGGCGTTCCAGGGAAGACAGCGTAGGCGTGGCTTTTTCGTTTTCAATTTTCGAGACGTAGGTGCGCGGCACTGACATTCTTCCCGCCAGCTGCCGCTGGCTGAGCCCGTTACGAAGGCGCAGGGAGCGGATGGAGGTCGCCAGGTTCAGGTGTCCGCGGCCGTTATTTCCGGGCACGGGCATCATGATGGGTGGCGCTACCATGATGGGTTCAGGTTCAGGTTCCTCGTCCAGAGACGCGTGACAGCGTCGGCAATTATTATTGGATGTACGGAACTGGACCAGCAGGCAATGATCGCATCGGACGACTTCCCGTGAATCTACTGGGGCAAGTGTCGTGGCCATCGGGTTGTGGGAGTGCCAGAGCTAGCAACTCCTTACAGCCTAACTGCAAGAAGAGGAACAACTTGGGGGAGAGGTTCCAAAACTCGCAGGCTCAATCTGCGGCATCTGCCCTGTGGATGTCAAGTATAAAATGCACAAAAAACGCTACAGTCTTCAGGCGAAGAACTGAAATGCGCGGCAAGAGCCGAAGGAACAGGCAAGAACATGGTAGGTCGCGAATCCGCAGGGTGTTTACTAATTATGTTCACCTCTGGAATCTTTATGCCGGAGCAACCGTGGGAACATCTCGATTACACTCTCACTGAGCCTCTACAGGTCGCTGAAAGGCAGCCCAGAGGCTGCGGCCTGGAT
>QIAK01000343.1 GCA_003225515.1 Acidobacteriota bacterium
CATGCTCAAGGCAAAGTCTTCTGACTGGTCCGTCACAGCCAACTCCGACTCCAATGGCGAATTCAACTTCAATGCTGTCCCGCTCGGAGAATACGTCGTCACCGTTGCCGCTGTCGGTTTTGATCAGGCCCGGCAGGATGTTGCGGTCTTGTCAGGCTCGCAACCCGTGCTGCACTTAGCCCTCAATGTCGCCGTAGCAAGGCACGCCTGAATCCGCTCCCACCGATTCATCCACGCCAACCACCGTTGTCGATCGCCTCGAGATCGCGCGCACCCCCGGCGCAGACCGCTCCAACAGCATGGCAATGATTACCGACTTCGTTCCGGGCGCCTACATCACCCACGACCAGCTTCACATTCGTGGAGGCCATCAAGCGAGTTGGCTGGTCGACGGAGTCCCGGTCCCCAACACCAACATTGCCTCCAATCTGGGGCCGCAATTCGATCCCAAAGATATCGACTATCTCGAAGTCAGCCGCGGCAGCTACGGTGCCGAATTCGGCGACCGCACTTATGGCGTCTTCAATGTCGTTCCTCGCACCGGATTCGAACGTAACCGCCAGGCCGAACTCGTTCTGAGCGCCGGCAATTTTTATCAGACCAACGATCAGTTCAGCTTAGGCAGCCACACCGAGCGCTTTGCCTATTACGCCAGCCTCAACGGCACCCGCAGCAATCTCGGCATTGAGACGCCTGTCCCGCAGGTCTTTCATGATGTCGCCAGCGGCTACGGCGGCTTCGGCTCGCTCATCTTTAACGTCGATCCATCCAACCAGCTTCGCCTGGTGACGTCATTGCGCAAGGACTCTTACCAGATTCCTTACGACCCAAACTTCAACGATCTTGAAAGCACAATGTTTGACAGCAGCGGCTTGCGCGATGTCGATCACGAGTCCGATGGCATCGGCAATTTGTCCTGGGTTCACACTTTCAATTCCAAACTGCTGCTAACCGTTTCGCCCTTTTATCATTACAACTCCGCAAACTACACGAGTGCTCTCGGCGACTATCCCACAGCCACCACCGCTCGGCATCCATCAACCTACGCTGGAGGCCAGGTGAGCTTCAATGCGAATCTTCCTAAAAATAATTTCCAGGCGGGCTTCTACGGATTTGGCCAGCGTGACCAGCAGAACCTTGGCGTCATATTCAATTGCCCCACCAACAGCGACCCAAATTTTCCGCCTCCTTGCAATGGATCACCCTTTGCCGACAGCGAACATCTCTCCGGCAGCATCTCCGCCTTTTTCCTCGACGACAAATTCAAACCGCTCTCCTGGCTAACCCTGTCTGCGGGCATGCGCCCAACTCACTTTTCGGGCGGAGTTGCCGAAACCGAGATCAGTCCGCGGTTCGGAGTCGCACTCAACGTTCCGCGCCTGAACTGGACCTTCCGCGCTTTCTACGGCCATTACTATCAGGCGCCTCCGCTGGTCAGCGCCTCAGGTGCGCTGCTGCAGTTTTGTCAGACCAATAATTGCGGATTTGTCCAACTCCACGGCGAACGGGATGAAGAGGAGCAATTCGGCGTCACCATTCCCTTTCGTGGCTGGCTTGTCGACGCCGACACGTTTCGCACCAACGCGTCGAATTTTTTCGATCACAACAACATCGGCGAATCCAATCTCTTTTTCCCGCTGACCATTCAACGCGCCTTGATCCGCGGCTGGGAACTCACGCTTCGTTCGCCACGCCTCGCGCACCGCGCCCAGATTCACCTCGCCTATTCCAATCAGGTGGCCCGCGCCGGAGGATCCATCAATGGCGGCCTCACCGATTTTTCTACTCTCGACTGGGGGCCGCTCGATCATGACCAGCGCAATACGCTCAACCTCGGCGCAGATCTCACTTTGCCACGTCACGCCTATGCATCCACCAACGTCTATTACGGCTCCGGTTTCACCAACGCCTTTCCCGCTCAACCCTATCCTGGAAATTACCTGCCTCAGCACACCACTCTCGATTTGACTCTGGGCAAGGATTTTGGCGAACGTGTCTCCGCCTCCGTGAATGCCATTAACCTCGCCAACCGCCGCGTGCAGCTCGACAACAGCACCACATTCGGCGGATTCCACTGGAACAATCCCCGTGAAGTCTACGTCGAACTCCGTTATCGCTTTCACTATTAAGGTTCTGCGGAAATCCACAATCCACTCAGAAAAAACTGCTTTCGCGCCCGAACGCGTTCCCGCACAACCTCCATCTGCGGAGTGGAATCCAATACGCAATTCAACTCGCAATGCGGAGGACCGCATGGACCAACAACAAGTTGCAATCGTAATCGGCATAATCGCGGCGGTCGTAATTGTCGCCGTGATCGGTTTTTTTCTGTCGCGAAGGCACCGGACTCAACAGCTCCGTCAGCGCTTCGGCCCTGAGTACGATCGCGTCGTCAGGAAAGAAGGCGAAGTTCGCCGCGCCGAAGGCGTTCTCGAAATCCGCGCCAAACGACATGAGAAATTTGCTCTCCGCCCCATCTCCGAAGAGACCCGCGTGGATTTCGCGGAGCGCTGGCGGATCGTGCAATCGCAGTTCGTCGACGATCCCAAAAACGCCGTTTCACAAGCCGACAACCTGGTTACCGAATTGATGCAGACCCGCGGATATCCCATGGCCAACTTCGAGCAGCGCGCCGACGATATTTCCGTCGATCATCCCGTAGTAGTTCAAAACTATCGTGCCGCCCACGATATTGCCCTACGCCACAGCCGTGGCCAGGCCAACACCGAAGACCTGCGGAAAGCGATGGTCCACTATCGCTCTCTGTTCGAAGAGCTTCTTGGAGATGCTTACCCCCAACGAAAGGAGGCACGAGCATGAGTGTGCCCATGAGGAAAAATGAACCGGAACTGGAAGAAAATCTAACCACCGAAGACCTGGCCAAGGGCAAGCGTCCCGCGGCGTCGGAAGATAGAACGGCAGACCGAATTGCAGAAAATCAAATGAACGATGATCGGCCCCGGCCCATTCTCGCCCAGCGCACTCCCGGCCAAACCGGGCAGACGAATGTGTCTACTGGTCCTGGCAATGAAAACCGCGGTGCTTCGGATGTTACGCCCCTGTTTCCCAACAATGAATTGGAAGATTTGCGAAGCCGGTGGAGCAACATTCAGACCGCATTTGTCGATGAACCCCGCAGCGCCGTCGAGCAGGCCGATGGACTCGTCGCCGCCGCCATGAAACGCCTGGCCGAAATCTTTGCCCAGGAGCGCTCTAATCTCGAACAACAATGGGGCCGCGGCGACAACGTTTCTACTGAAGACCTTCGCCTCGCACTGCAACGCTATCGTTCTTTCTTCCAGCGTTTACTCTCCATC